>JBIPMO010000403.1:0-3054 GCA_044369085.1 Phycisphaerales bacterium | reverse complement strand
AAACCAATGCTTTCAAAAACAGCTGCGTCATCCGAGTCGATATCAATTGATACTCCTGCGACCAAACCTATATCCATGCCATTCTCGACCAGTATGGTCTGCAAGTCATCCTTACCCTTCTCCAATCCCACAAATCGATTTATAACCGTAATTTTATTTTGAGACTCCGAGTTTTTTTGAGGTCTTCAAACCTCTTGAAACTGGCCTAAATTAGAACAAGGGGTAATTCGTCCTTGAGCCCCCAAAAATTGCTGTTGTCAGGGCCTCGTGAAGCTCCAAACTCAACAAGAAAATGCTCACTTGTTACTGGAAGTGAGCCAACTAATTGACGCACAGCATGCCCTTCCCCCCCACTGGCTGTATCCGTCCCCTGCAAATTCAATTTTCAAAGAATACCCCCCCAATCCAACCACGGAAAACTTTGTGTAAGCTTACCCTTATGACCTACGTTATTGCGGAATTATGCATCGACGTCAAGGACAAGGCCTGCATCGATGAGTGCCCAGTGGATTGCATTTACGAAGGTGACAGGATGCTCTACATCCATCCGGACGAGTGCGTGGACTGCGGAGCCTGCGAGCCCGTCTGTCCAGTTGAGGCTATTTACTACGAAGACGATCTTCCAGACCAGTATTCCTCTTATTATGCGGTAAACGTCGAGTTCTTTTCTGAGATAGGATCCCCTGGTGGTGCCTCAAAAGTAGGCCCATTGCCCTTTGATCACCCTCAGGTAGCGCAATTAGCAAAGGGCGGCGGGGATTGAAAAAAAACCCTTTTCTGAGTAAATTAGGGGCTTCAGACTTAGGAACTACCTCATGCCAGTACCAAAAAGACGCAAATCAAGAGCCAACATTCACGCGCGCCGCTCGCAGTGGAAGGCAGAGCCAGTAAGCCTCAACAAAAGCACTGAGGCTGGTAGGACCGTCTACTCCCTTGCTCACAGAGCCAAGGTTGTAACTGATTCCGCCGGAACAGAGCTTTTCATGGAGTACAAGGGCCGCAAAGTAGCGGACGCCTAAGCACATCATGTACGAAGAGCTGCTCGCGCGGCTTGATTGCAAAATCCAAACTAGCCTTCTCGAACTTGCTCTCACCCATTCTTCTTTCTCTTACGAGAACGGCGGAGAATCTAACGAACGGCTCGAGTTTCTTGGGGACTCAATTCTGGGGTTTTTGGTTGCTCAAGAAGTTTTCGAAAGAAACGCTGAACTCGATGAGGGCGATCTCACCAGACTCAAGAATTCCCTTGTGTCAGCGGATTCCCTTGCTACAGCAGCAAGTCGTCTAGATCTTGGCAAGTACCTTCGCCTGGGCAAAGGCGAGGAAGGGTCTGGGGGGCGGACTCGCCTCAACATCCTGGCTGACGCCATGGAAGCCGTTATCGCCGCCACATTTCTCTCATCCGGAATTGACGAGGCAAAAAAACTAGTCCAGGAGCAGATTCTTCCCATGCTTGGAGATCCTCTGGCGTTGCGAGAGTTTGCAGACCCAAAGACGACCCTGAATGAAAGGCTTCGCCAAAAAAACCTTCCGGAAGTCACATACAAGGTTGATTCATCTGGACCTGAGCACGACAAGCAGTACTCTTCCTTGTGCTTTAGTGGAAATGACCTCCTGGGGGAGGGCCAAGGTAGGACCATCAGGTCAGCAGAATCCGCTGCAGCAGCAGCTGCGCTTAGAAATCTAACTCGCTAATGCCAGAACTACCCGAAGTCGAAACTGTTCGGCGCGGACTTGCAGCACATGTCGAAGGCTTCTCGATTCATAGGGTTGAAATCTTTGACAAAAGGTCTTTGAAAAGAAATCTAGGTAGCCAAAAAGGCTTTGCTCAGGAGCTGGAGGGTTTGCGGCTAAGCAGTTTTGAGCGTCGGGGCAAGTTTCTCTGGATTCCCCTAAGCGATTCGCGATGTCTGGGAACTCACCTTGGTATGAGTGGCCAAGTCTTGGTAAGAAATCAAAATTCATCTGAGGATAAGTGCGAAAGAATTCGCCTTGTGGTTGGCAGGGGCAAGAAATCATTAGAAGTGAGATTTATTGACCAGAGATTATTTGGAGGTATGTACCTGGATGACTTGGTCACCGACTCGTCCGGCCGGAATATTCCAAGTTCAATAACGCATATTGCACCTGATCCCTTGGAATCTACCTTCGATCTAGATGAAGTTGTCACGACTGTTTCCCGGCGCTCGGCTGGCATAAAGAGTTTGTTGCTGAATCAAGAAATATTGAGCGGGATAGGCAACATCTATGCCGATGAGACTCTATGGCTAACTAGAACTCACTACCTAACCCCAGGCTCTGAGATCAGCAAAAAGAAGCTTCGCGGAATTATCGAAACATCCAAGACAGTCCTACTGGAAGCTGTTGAGCAAGGTGGAACATCTTTTGACGAACAATACAAAAACGTGAATGGCGAGAGCGGCTACTTTTCCCAATCGCTGAATGCCTATGGCCAGACTGGTCTGCCATGCCCGCGCTGCAAGACACCAATTCGCAGAGAAGCTTGGTCAAACAGGGGCAGCCACTTCTGCCCGAGATGCCAAAGGCCCAAACGCTGAGTGCTAACCTGCCTTTAGCAAGGAGCGAAGTATGAAAAAAGTCGTTGCTGTTGGCATGTTTGATAGCGTCCACTTCGCCCGTTGGCTCGAGCAATTCCAGGATCAAGACCTATCATTTCTTCTTTTTCCCTCTTCGCCGCACAGAAGAATCCACCCAAAGCTGTCGATGCTTATCAAAAGCAATAGCCGAGCCCATTATTCACTTGCACCTCTGAGTAGATACTTTGGTCTTCCGCTTTGGATTCTCGACAAGCTGCTTGACAACTCAACCAGGGGATTGCTTCTGAAGAGAGCAATAAGGAGCGTTAAGCCGGACTTCGTCCACGCTCTAGAGTTGCAGAATGCTGGCTATTTAGTTCTAAAGTCTTTGGGCAAATCCAAGCCAGAGAATGTCAAAATCATTGTCACCAACTATGGAAGCGATATCTTTTGGTTTAGGAGATTTCCTAAACACTCACAAAGATTGAAAGCGCTCTTGAATCTTGCTGACATTTAT
>JBIPMO010000001.1:0-77599 GCA_044369085.1 Phycisphaerales bacterium | reverse complement strand
ATCGAACACCAGGTCGACATCGGGCAGGTCGAGGTGGATCATGCCCGCCTTGCGGCGGCGGTCGCGGATCGCTCGCGAGAGCTTGTTCATCGATGCGAGCGTGTCGAGGAGCTGTTCGGTGTACCTGGGCTCGGTCTTGGCGTGGGTCTTGGCGAGCTCGGGGTTGCCATCAATGAGGGCCTGGGCCTCAAGGTAGGTGAGGCGCTTGGCGCTCTTGATGAGCCCGGCCTTGAAGGCGGCGCCCTTGACGCGTCCCTGATCGTCGTAGTCGATGTACGCGCTCTTGACGTAGCGCGGCACGCCCTCCTGCAGCGAGCAGATGCCGTTGGACAGGATCTCGGGCAGCATCGGGATCACCAGCCGCGGCAGGTAGCACGAGTTGCCGCGCTCCTTGGATTCCTCATCCAGCGGCGACCCGCCCTCGATGAAGTACGACACATCGGCGATGTGGATGCCCAGCCGCCAGCCGCCGTGGCCCCAGTTCGTCTGCCCGGGGTGCAGGCGCTCGATGCTGATCGCATCGTCGTAGTCCTTGGCATCGGGGGGGTCGATGGTGATGATGAACTCTTCGCGCAGGTCCAGGCGCACGGCGGGGTCGAGCTCGGCGCCGCGCTCGAGCTGCTTCATGTCGGCCTCGTAGAGCGCGGTCGCCTCGCGGGCCTGTTCGACGCAGGATTCGGGGAATTCGCCGGGCAGGCCGTAGGCCTCGATGACGGCGGCGGTCTCGACATCGGGCTTGCCGCTCTCGCCGAGCACGCGGGTGATGACGCCCTCTGCGAGGATGTTGCCCTCGGGGTAGGCGGTGACCTCGAAGATGACCTTGTCGCCGTCTTTGACGTTCTTGGAGGCGGCATCGCGGAGCACGACGGGCTCGGTGAGCACCTTGCCATCGGGGTAGGCGAGCCACTGCCCGCCCTGCTTGCGGATCTCGCCGCTGAAGGCCTTGCGCTTGCGTTCGAGGACCTCGACGATGACACCGACGTAGGGGCTCTTGCCCGGGTGGCGCTGGCCGCCCTTGAGGTGGACGACATCGGCGCGGACCAGGTCGCCGCTCATGGCGTCGAGGGTGTCGGGGGCGGGGACGAAGAGGTCGCCGTGGGCGATGGGGTCGCGGGGGATGATGAAGCCGAAGCCCTTGGGGTTGCGCTTGAAGGTGCCGATGAGGGATTTGCCCATGGGGGGCAGGCGGACCACCTGGTCATCGCCCCAGACCACCTGCCCGGCGGCGGCGAGCTGTTTGATGGCGTCGAAGAACGATTCGTAGTCGTCCTTGGGGACCCCGAGGTCGGCGGCCATGGTGTGGGCGGCCGATGGCTCGTAGGAGTTGTGGGCGAGGTGGGTCAGGATTCGTTTGGTGTAGCGGGTGTGTTGCATGAGTGTTGATCTGCGGGCGACGTTCTTTCGCGTCATTGTCACAAAAACAAAGCCCGGACGCATGCGAGCGTCCGGGCGTGGAGATTCGCTGGTGATGATAGGTCGGCTCAGTCGATGCCGGCCTCGACGAAGGCGTTGGCGGCCTGCGACTTCACTTCGATGTGGATGGTGCCGTTGCCGTGCTCGCCGGGCATGGCGCCGGCGGCGGCCTGGGCCGCGGCGAGGGCCGCGAGGGTCTGCGACGAGCCCGTGATCTCGGGCTCGGGGACGTTGCCCTCGAGGAACGGGGCGAGCTTGCGGCTGCGGACGGGGTGCTGGAGCTTGCGGATGGCCTTGGCCTCGACCTGGCGGACGCGCTCGCGGGTGACCTTGAAGATGCGGCCGACTTCTTCGAGGGTGTAGGTGTAACCGTCGCCGATGCCGTAGCGGAGCTTGATGATCTCGCGCTCGCGGTAGGTGAGGGTCTTGAGCACACCCTCGATGCGGTTCTTGAGCATGTCGCTGGCGGCGACGGCGGATGGGGCTTCCTGGCGCTCATCCTCGATGAAGTCGCCGAAGTAGGAGTCCTCGCTCTCGCCGACCGGGCGGTCGAGGGAGATGGGGTGCCGGCTGATCTTCATGACGCGGCGGGTTTCCTGGACGTTCATGCCCGCTGCCTCGGCGAGTTCCTCGATGGTTGGCTCGTGGCCGAGCTTCTGGAGGAGGGCCTTCTGGATGTTGCGCAGCTTGCTCATCGTCTCGATCATGTGGACCGGGATGCGGATGGTGCGAGCGTGGTCGGCGATGGCGCGGGTGATGGCCTGGCGGATCCACCAGGTGGCGTAGGTGCTGAACTTGAAGCCGCGCTTGTACTCGTATTTGTCGACGGCGCGCATCAGACCGGTGTTGCCCTCCTGGATGATGTCCAGGAACGAGAGGCCGCGGTTGCGGTACTTCTTGGCGATCGACACGACCAGGCGGAGGTTGCCCGCCGAGAGGTCGCGCTTGGCCTGCTCGTATTCCCAGAAGACGGTGTCGAGGAGCTTCACGCGGCGGTTGAGGTCATCGGGCTCTTCCATGACGAGGGTGCGGAGGCCCGCGAGTTCCTCGCGCATGACCAGGAGATCATCCTCGTCGTAGCGCTGGGGGAACTTCTCGGCCTTCTTGAGCTCGGCGAGGATGTCCTGGATCTTCTTGTTGACCGACCGGAGCTTGCGGTGCAGGGGGATGATGCGGCTGGTGCGCAGGCAACACTCCTCGCACAGGGCGGCGAGCTTGCGGCGGCGGACGCGGATCCGCCCGCGGAGGTCGGCCTCGGCGTCCTTGTCGCGGGACTTCTTGGCCAATTCGAGCGATTCCCAGTCTTCGCGGTTCTTCTCGAGGAGGACCTTGATGGTCTTGAGGTTGTAGGGGATGCGCTTGGCGATCTTTTCCTTGGCGTTGGTCTCGGCGGTCGAGATGCGCATGGTGCGGTCGAAGGGGAGGTCGCCCTTGTTGACGAGTTCCAGCGTGTCCACGGCGAGCGAGACGACGTACTCGCTTTGCAGCGTGAAGCGGCGGAAGATCATGCGGGTGGTCTCGATCTTCTTGGCCAGGCGGATCTCCTCATCGCGCGTCAGCAGCGGGATCGTGCCCATCTGCGTGAGGTACATGCGGACGGGGTCGTCGATGCGCTTGGCGCTGCCCTCGGAGCCCAGGACGGTCTCGGCGGGGACGCACTCGGCATCGCGCTTGGCCAGGACGGCGGCGGCGGCGGTGGTGATGGCGGCGGCGGCTGTGCCGACCTTCTTGGACTCGCGGTAGAGGCGGGCGCGGAACTCGCGCTCATCGACCAGCTCGATCGAGGATTCGTCGAGCGGGATCAGGACCTCATCGACACGGTCGGGGTCGATGAGCTCATCGGGCAGGGTCGTGTTGAGCTCTTCGTAGGCGAGCCAGGAGCGTTTCTTGCCCAGTTCGATGAGTTCGACGAGCGCGGGATGCAGTTCGCTGTTCACGGGTGGGTATCTCCGAGATGTTTCGCGGCCGCGGTGAGGAGGATTTGGAGGAGGTGCGGTCGCGGGGAGGACAAGTGGAGGCGGGAACGACAAAGTGACTGGTCGGTGCGGTTGGGTCGGTGCGGCGGATCGGGAGGGAGCCGGTAGGGCTAGTTGGTGGACGGGGTTGCGATGCGGGGACGGGGCATGACGAGCGGGTTGCCGCCGAGGCGAGCGTTTCGTTCGCGGGCTCGCTCGATGGCGGCGCTGACATCGGGCGACGCGGCGGCCGCATCGGTTTCGGTCGTGATCTCGCGCTCGACCGCAATGCGGTGGACGCACTCGAGCCACGTCGCCGCGATGCGGTGCGGATCGCTGTCGGTCAGCCGGTCGGTCTCGGCGGCGAGGGCGGTGGCGTACTGGCGCAAGGCGTCGTCTTCCACTTCAAGCAGCAGGGCCTGCAGGTCGGGTGCGCCGTCGTGCTCGCTCCACAATGAATCGAACGCGACGGCTACCCCGGCCAGCTGTGATGCCACGGGGGGCGAAGAGTAGGCAGCGCGTGCGAGCAGGTCACGCGCGACGGCGGGGTGAGTCGAGGCCAGGTTCGGATCGCACAACAAACACCCAACAGCCTGCTCGACGTGGGATCGCTTGGCGGGCCCGCCCGATCGCGATCCCCCACGTTCCAGAGCGGGGTTCTCGGCCCATGAACCGCTCAGGGGCGCTGTCGCGCGAGCGCCCCTGAGGCCTCGACGGGCCGCGATCGAGTCCACGATCACCTGAACGTTGACCCCCGCCACCGCCGCCAGCCGCCCGATGACGGCCTGCTGACGAAGCGGCGAGAGGGTGAGGAGACCGAGCTCGAAGAGGCGGTCGATCTCTTCATCCATCGCGGCGGCGAAGGCGGCATCGCCCGCGACCAGGCCGCGCTCGCGGAGGCGATCGCGGAACCTGGCGAAGCGGAAGTCAAGGAAGTGGATGGCGCTGGTGAGGACTTCCTGGAAGGCGGCGTTGCCGCCCGCTTTCTTGAGGAGCTCATCGGGGTCCTTGCCCCCCGCCATCACGGCGATCTTGACATCGATGGGCTCGGTGAAGAAGACCTCAAGAGCCCGGTCGGCGGCTCGTTGACCCGCCTCGTCACCGTCGAAGAGGAGGATCAACTTGTCGCAGAGCCGTCGGAGGATCGCGGCGTGTTTGGGTGTCATCGCGGTGCCAAGGGTCGCGACGACGTTGGTGAAGCCGTGCTGATGGCAGGCGATCACATCGGTGTAGCCCTCGGTGACGATGGCACAGCGGGACTCCTGGATGCCGCGGAGGGCCTGCTTGAGGCCGAAGAGGGTGGCGGATTTGTCGAAGACCCTGGATTCGGGCGAGTTGAGGTACTTGGGCTCGTCCTCATCGCGGAGCTTGCGCCCGCCGAAGGCCACGGCCCGGCCGATCTGATCGAAGATCGGGAAGATCAGGCGGTGGCGGAGCATGTCGAATGCTCCATCGCCCGAGGATCGCATCTTGATGAGCCCGGCATCGATGAGGGGCTGGAGCGCGATGCCCTTGGACTCGGCCATCTTGACGAGGCCGTCCCAGCGATCGGGGGCAGCGCCGAGCCCGAAGGACTCGACCATCTCGGGAGCGATGCCGCGCCGTTCGATCACGTCCCGGGCGGCGGCGCCGTGTTCGGGATGCGAGAGCAGCCCGCGGAAGAACCGGAGGGCGAAGGCGTTGGCCTCGATCAGTTGTTCGCGAGAGGTCGAGGACGAGGAGGCGGGGTCGGAATCACCGCCGCCGGCTCGGGACCTGAAGACCAGTTCGACCCCCGCCTTGGTGGCGAGGAACTCGAGGGCCTCGCGGAAGCCCATGCCATGGAACTTCATGACGAAGTCGATGGCGTTGCCGCCAGCGCCGCAGACAAAGCAGTGGAAGATCTGCTTGGCTGGGACGACGTACATGGAGGGGTTCTTGTCGTTGTGGAAGGGGCAGAGGCAGACGAGCTCGCGGCCCTTGGGCTTGAGGGTGATGTGGTCACCGATGATGCGCTCGATGCGCGAGGCATCCAGGACACGCTGGCGGTTGTCATTCTCACGCGAACTGGCGACCAAGCCCGAGCTCCAGACTCACCGGCGGCATGGCCGGGTGAGCGCGAATCACCCCGAATAGAACACGAACTTCCAGCGTGCACGGCACCACCGCCGGGCATGCGCCGGATTGCGCTCATGCTCTGCAACAAACTTCAGACAGGCGCGGGGGAGAGAGGACCGCGCGCCTTGCCGTGCCGGGGCTTGTGGGCTTGCCCGCCTGACGGGTCGGGAGGAAGCGCCTCGTCAAAGGGTCGGGAGTGGCACGGCGTTACAAGAAGAACGCTAACCCAGAAGCGGAGAAGGTCAAACTCTCGTCACAAAGATTTTGCAATTATCCGGCGAAAGAGTCTTGCGTCGTGCCTTTCCGCCGCGCAGCCGCGCAGACCTTGCGGCGTTCTCGCGGGATTGCGACAGGGTTTCCACAGATCGTGGCACGCGCTTCGCTTAGCTTGCATCGCATGATCCGTCGGGAAGTGCGGTATCAAGGCCGTGTTCAGGGGGTGGGGTTCCGCGCCACGTGTCGCGACATTGCGCACAACTTTGTGGTGGCGGGATGGGTAAGGAACGAACCGGATGGTTCGGTCTACCTCGTTGCTGAGGGGGAATCCGGCGAGGTCTTGGGCTTTTTGCGCGAGATTCAGGCTCAGCTCGCTCGGAATATCCGTGCGGCGGATGTGCGCGAAGTTCCTCCGCAGGGGGAGCGGGTGTTCGAGATCCGGCGCTGATTGAGCGATCAGGCCCGCGTGTTCGACGAGCCGGTCGCGGGCGAGGGTGCGGTTCGGTCTACACTCGGCCCATGCTGATCCTGTTTGATGTTGATGCAACGCTGATCACCACCAGCCGAACCGGCATCGCCGCGATGGGGGCGGCTGGCCGGGCTCTCTTCGGCGAGGGATTCGACGAAACGAAGGTCGAGTACGCCGGGCGGCTTGACCCGCTGATCATCGGCGACCTGCTGCGCGCGCACGGACGCGAGGTGACCCCCGCGGCGGTGGAGGCGTTCCGCGCCGGGTATCGCGATCACCTGGCTCGGCTGCTGGTGACTCCGGGGCTGGCGAGGCCATGCCCGGGCGTTCTGGAACTGCTGGCCGCGCTGGAACGGGCAGGGACGCACGCACTGGGTCTGCTGACTGGCAACTACCCCGAGACAGGGGTGATCAAGCTGCGGGCCAGCGGGGTCGAACCCGACCGCTTTGCGATCCATGTGTGGGCCTCGGACTGCGAGATCTCTCCCCCGGCTCGCGAGCACCTGCCGCCGGTGGGGATGAAGCGCTACGCGGCGCGATACGGGCGGCCCGTGGATCCCAAGGATGTGGTGATCGTGGGCGACACGCCCCATGATGTGGCGTGCGCGCGGGCGCACGGTTGCCGTTCGCTCGCGGTGGCGACGGGGATGTTCAAGGTGGATGAACTCCGCAGCGCGGGGGCGGACCACGCGCTGCAGGATCTTTCGAACACGGCCGAGGTGGTGGCATGGCTGACACGATCGCGTTGAAGGGGGTCGAAGGTGGGGCGACCGGGGTTACGCCGGTGACGCCCGGCGCTCGCAACCGCGCGATCGATGCGCTGCGTGGCTTTGCGCTGCTGGGCATCCTCGTGATGAACATGCCGGTTTTCGCGCTGTCGTACTTCGCGTTCATGAACCCGCCCGTGGGCGGCGGGTTCGAAGGGGCGGACTATGCGGCGTGGCTCGGCGGCCATCTTTTCTTTGATCTGAAGATGATGTCGATCTTCTCGATGCTGTTTGGCGCTGGGTTCCTGCTGATGATGGAGCGCGCTGCGGCTCGGGGTCGGTCGGCGGCGGGGACGTACTACAGGCGGATCGGCTGGCTCGCGGTGATCGGGCTGGCGCACGCGTATCTGCTTTGGTACGGGGACATCCTGTTCACGTACGCGTTGTGCGGGGCGCTGCTGTACCCGGTGCGCCGGGTGCCCGCGGTGTGGCTCGCGGTGATGGGGGCGGCGATGATGTCGGTGGCGATGATCGCGAGCGTGGCGATGGGCGGCGCGCTGGGAATGATGCGTGATTCGATGCCCGACGAGTTCGCCAAGGCCATGCTCGGGTTCGCGCCGACTGCCGAGATGCTCGCCGAAGAACGGGCGACGATGCTGGGGTCCTACCCGGGGTACGTCGGGCTGAACGCGTCGCATGCGATCATGATGCAGACGCTGCTTTTCGTGATCTGGGGGTTGTGGCGCGTGGTCGGGCTGATGCTGCTGGGGATGGCTCTGCTGAAGTGGGGGGTTCTGAGCGGGTTGCGCTCGCGGCGCTTCTACGCGGTGCTGGCTCTGGTGGGGTTCGGCCTGGGTCTGCCGCTGGTGTGGGCGGGTGCTCGTCGGCTGGTCGCCAGCGACTTTGATTTCGTGGAGCTGTTCCTCGTCAACTGGCACTTCAACTATGTCGGTTCGGTCGCGGTGGCGATGGGCTGGATCGGTGTCGTGATGCTGGTGGTGAACGCGGGCGTGGTCGGATGGCTGGTGAGCGCGCTGGCGGCGGTCGGGCGGATGGCGCTGAGCAACTATCTGGCGCACACGCTCATCTGCACGGTGGTGTTCTGTGGCTGGGGCTTCGGCTGGTGGGGGTCGCTCTCGCGTGCCGAACTGCTGGTGGTCGTCGCGGCGATATGGACAGCGCAGCTCATCTGGAGCCCGCTTTGGCTGTCGCGATTCCGATTCGGGCCGGCGGAGTGGGTGTGGCGGTCGCTGACGTATTGGAAGCTACAGCCGATGCGGTCGGGGGCGGCAGGTGCGTAGCGGCTGTCGATCAGGCGATGTCGCGGTCGCTGGCAGCTTCATCTGACTGCCTGGCGGCGGCCGCGATGAGCGTCTGGGGGTTGTGCTGGTTCAGCGATCCGCAGGACGGGCAGGCGATGCCGTGCTCGTGAGGCGGCAGGCCCTTGAGGTCGGCGCCGCAGGTGAAGCATGTTTCGCTGGCCAGGCGCTGGGTGAGGCGGTTGACGCTCATGGTGACGCAGGCGACCGCGACGCCGACGAGCGGCAACGCGAGCCAGGCGGGCCCGATCATGATGGCCCCCCACGCGGCGAGCGGGATACCGATCACGAACACGATGAGCCGGAGCCTGAGCCGGTTCACCCATTTCATGCCGCGATGGATCGGGGACGGGTTGACCACGCTTGAATGAACTCCCGGGCCGCCGCAGAGCGGGCCTCACACCGGCAAGCATCCTATCTCGTCCATCGGCAGCGTGGCAGGGGGCCCGAGAGAGTTTCACATGGTGGGGGAAGTTTCAGCCGTACACTGCGGCTTGCATGAGCCGCTCCCGCCTGACGCTGGCCATCGAGACCTCCAATCCGGGTGCCCAGTCATCCATTGTTCCAGGGGGCTCGGGTGGAACGGGTGCCGGGGCGGGGGTTGCGCTTGGGCGGGTTGGCGTCGGTTCGGTGGGCGGGGTCGGCCTGCTGGGGATTGAGCACGGGGGGGTCGAACGACTAGGGGTTGATCTGTTGGGGGTCGAGCCGGTCCGTCCTGCGACGCGCGAGGATGACGACCTGATGCCCGCGGTCGAGCGATTGTGCCGGCGCGCGGGCGTGTTGCCGGGCGACCTTCGGTGCATCGCGGTGAGCATCGGTCCTGGTGGTTTCACGGGGCTGCGCGTGGCCACGGCGACCGTGAAGATGCTCTGCGAGGCGACCGGGGCATGTTGCATCGCGGTGCCGACGGCCAGCGCGATCATCCGGCGGGCTTCGCCCGCGGCGCGGAGCGGCGGGCGCACTGTGATCGGGCTGGCGTGGAAGCGAGAGGATGCGTGGCGTGCGATCTTCGAGCCGGGTGATCCGGCCCGGGAGGCGGAACCGGCGCGGCTCACGCGACTGGAGGAGTTCATCCCGGTCGGCGCGACGGCGCTGATCGCCGAACAAGCGTTGTCGGACCTGCTGCGCGATCGCGGTGCGTTGCCGGCGGGCCTGCACATCGAGCCGCCGCGGTTTGACGCGGAGGCGGTGCTGGAGGCGAGCGCGGGCCTGCCTGAGATCGATCCCATGGCGCTGGTGCCGCTCTACCCTCGCGAGCCGGAGGCGGTCACGAAGTGGCGCGAGTTGAAACGGGCCAAAGGCTGATTGCGAACTGGGCTCGCGGAGTCCTTGATGCGCGGGGCATCATCTTGGCTTCTTGATCCAACGGATGGTGTCGCTGTCGGCGAGGTCGCTCCCGGCCTTGACCGGGCCCGCGCCGCTGGCATCGATGATCTTCTGGATCAGGGCATCGCTCATGTTGCCGGGATGTCCTTGCCAGCGGACGATGCCATCTGGGCTCATGATGATGACGTGCGGGATGCCCCGCGGGCTGACGGCGTTCATCATGCGGCGGCCGGGGTCGGCGGCGACGGTGTACTTCATTTCCTTGCGCTTGGTGAACTGGCGGACCACCGAGTCGACTTCATCGGAGATGCCGATGACGACCACGCTGTCCTTGAACTTCTCCTGGGTCTCGTTCATGTGGGGGATCGAGGCAATGCAGGGCGGGCACCAGGTGGCCCAGAAATCGACGATGACGACCTTGTTGGTGGTTTCAGGCTTCGGGGTGACCCATGTCTGGGCCGCGATGGCGGGGCCCTTCTTGCCGCGGAGGTCCGTGGCGCCGAAGCCGCCCGGGGCGACGGGGTAGTCGCCATCGCCCTTCTTGGTGGGGGTGGGCGCGGCTCCGATGCCGCGGGTCGGGACCACCGCCGGCGCGGGGGCCTTGGGGTCGAGCTCCTCGGCGAGCAGGAACTTCACGGCGTCTCCCAGCTTTGCGAGCGCGACACCGGTGGCTCGGACCCTGCCCGACTTATCGAGCACGATGGTCACGGGTCGGCGCCAGATGCCCATGTCGTCGCAGAACGCGCCGACGGCGTCGAGGGCGACGGGCATCGGCAGCGGCTTGGCGTTCAGGAAGTGCTCGACGCTGTCGGCGCCCTGCGGCGTGTGCAGCGCGATGATCGCGACCTTTGCCGGGTCAAAGTCCTTGAGGGCCTCGGCGGCGCGGGCCGGTGCGGTGCGGCCCGCATCGCCGGTCACGGTCCAGGTCTGGAGCACGACGACGCGGCCGTGAAGGTCGGCCCAGGAAGGTTGGTCGGTTCCGAGCCAGCGGACTCCCTCGGCGATCGCGGGCGGGGCGAATCCGATGGAGCGGTCCAGGAGCCTCCGCTCCTCGGCGGGGACGCGTGCATCCTGCCAGAGCGCATCGATCCGCGCTGCGCCTTCAACCTGGGCCCGCGCCGGGGAGCAGGCCACTGCGAACATCACCAGGAACGAGCACATACCACGCAACAGGCTCATGGGTCCTCCCGTTGGAACGCTTTGGGATCATATGTCGGCGGAGCGGGCCCGCGCACAAGAATGCGGCTCAGGAAGACAAGCCCGAGTCGCCGCCGCCGCCGCTCCCCGAGCCGCCGGATCCGCCCGATCCGCTGGTGGCGGCGGTGATGAGCGCTGGGGTGGTCTGGGTTTCGGCCGTGAGGTTGCAGAGATTGCCGCGTGAATCGCGGAGCTGGCTGCCCGAGATGGTGATGCCGAGCGGGAGGGTGCGGGTGTCCATCTGGGCCGCGATCTGGTTGACACTGGTGACCCAACTGGAGGATGAGGCGCCGGTGGAGCGGTTGTTGAGGTAGGTGTTGTGCAGGGCGGTGCGGATGCCGGCGAGGGCTCCCTCATCGGCGGTCTGACGCGCCCGGGTGGTGTGGTCAAAGTACCTGGGGACGGCGACGGCGGCCAGGATCGCGAGCACGATCATGACCGCGACGAGTTCGATGAGCGTGAACGCTCGGGCTCGCCGGGGGCGCAGCGCGGGGCGCGTGGTGATCGTGGCATGGGCGACGGCGGGCCGTGCTTCGGAGCGCGCCATGGCACGCATCAGCAATGCGGCGGGGGCCATGAACACGCCGAACACGGTCGCGACCAGCATCAAAAGGTAGAGCGCGGGGCTCTGGTGGTTGACCCATTGCCAGAACATCGAATCGCTCCCCTTCCAGGCGGCGCGGCACCAGTTGATGTTCATATCCGGGGGCAGAGCAAAGCGGCTCGCGAGCGCCAGGGCGGCAAAGAAGATGATGGCCGCGGGGAGCGATTCTTTAGGCGCAGCGCGATGCGACCAGAGCCAGGCGCCCATCAGAGGCGCAAGGTAGACGTGGTGCGAGGTGCCGAAGGCCGCGGCCGCGTCCATGTCCGCGATGAACGAGGTGATTCCGAGGGGGAAGGTGCCGGTGAGCAGCCAAGCGAGGGCATCGAACATCCAGAGCGCGTGGAGCCCGGCGATCGCGACGAAGGAGCTGCCGATAATCGGCGCCGAACCGAGCAGCAGCCCGGCGGCTCCGAGCGCGAGCGCGGCGTGCGACATCCAGAGGAGCTGCCCCTCGACACCGAGGCTCCATTTGTGCCACGCGATGGCGCACCAGTGCGACGCGAGCGCCAGGCCGGCCGCTCGCCATGCTTGTGCGCGCATCATGGATGAGATTGATCGTGTTCCCATGCGACGACGGGGTTCATCGGTGCACAAGTCGCCCTTCAGCACCCAATTGTCGGTGGACCTCACGGGCGTGTTTCAGCCACGCTGTTCTGGGACCTTCAGAGTGGTTCCCAGGGGAACCCCGCCGGGATCAGTTCCGGGCGGTCGTTGAGCCAGCCGACGAGCCACTGGTAGGCATCGACGAGCCGAGGCCCGGGCCGATTGAACATCTGATTGCCATCGACCAGAGCGACCCGGCCCTGCCGGACCGCGGCCAGCCCGCGCCACCAATCGGAACGCTCGACGGAAGCGAGATGTGCGCGCACATCGCGGAGCGCGATGCCGCAGGGGCAGACCACGATGAAGTCGGGCGCGAGGCGCTCGATCAGTTCGGGCGGGACCCGGATGCTCTTGCCCGCGGTGCGGTGGGCCATCTGCCCGCCGGCTCCTGCGCCGGCGCCCTCCATGGCTTGGGTCGGGTTCAGCGGGTGCAGGCCGCCCGCGCGTTCGACGAGCTGGGGTGTCCAGTGGCCGCCGATGAAGGGCGGATCGGCCCATTCCAGGAACGCGACCTTGGGCTGGGCGGCGAAGGCGTTGACGTGATCGGCAGCGCGGAAGAACCGCTCGCGGAGCGCGATAAGCGTTTGGCGGGCCTGAGGCTCCATGCCGACAGCGCGGCCGATGGTGATGATGTCGTCGAGGACGGCTTCGTAGGTGTGCGGGTTGAGGGAGACGATTTCTGGCCGCGGGTTCATGCGGGCGGCGGCGGCCCGGACGGTGTTCAGATCGATCGAGCAGACCTCGCACAGGTCCTGGGTGAGGATGACATCCGGTCGAAGTTGTTGCAGCCGATCGGTGTCGAGGCTGTAGAGAGATTGGCCCGCCGCGAGGGCCCCCGCGACCTCCCGATCGATTCGATCCGGGGTCCACGAGGGGTCGATTCTCTGGGAAGTGAGGGCGGGCCGGTCGACCACCTCGTGGGGAAAGTCGCACTCGTGGGAGCGCCCGACGAGGAGCGATGCTCCGCCGATGAGGCAGAGGGTCTCGGTGGCCGAGGGCAGGAGGCTAACGACCCGCATGGGTCGTGAGGATAGTGCGGGGCTGAGGATGGCTCCGGTGCAGGGTCGGCGCAGGCTCGTGAATGGCATCACCGGCCCCGCAACGGGTGAGTTTGGAAAGGTTGGGCTGGGAGCGGGCCTCTGGCGTACCCTCCCGGCGGTCTGATGGAAGCTGGCGGGAGGTGCGTGGTTGCACTCCCGATCGGCGTGGTGTCGGCATCGGCGCGGGTTCTGCGCTCGGTTTCGCAGAGCGGCGGGCAGATATGCCGATGGAGGCGGTATCGGAGATCCCGGCCCGGTGTTGCCGTGCGCTTGCGGCAACCGGAACCGGGGAGACGAGGAGCATGCGGCATGGCGGAGCCACAACCCGGTGCGACCAGGATCAATCGAGGATGGAGCGCGCTGACCGGGGCGGCGGCCATCATCACGGCGGCGGGAGCGGCGGCGACGCTGCTCGGGCAGCAACAGCCGCCCCCTGATCAAGGCCAAAGGCCGCAAGAGCAGCAACAGGTGCCGCAGCCGGTGCAGCCGGGCCAGCCCCAGCCCGGGGCTCGCGGGAACCCGGTGGCCAAGCCGGTGCCGGGGCAGCCTCAGCCCTTCAATCCGGCTGCGCAGACGCCGGATCAAGCGGCGGCGGCCGATGCGCTGCGGCGACGCAATGAACAGATCCGCCGTGACAAAGAGCGGCTGCAGCAGCAGCTCCGCGATGGGGGCATGCCGGTGGGCGCGGTGGACGCTGCGAATCTTCGCGAGCAGCCGGTGATCGGCGCTCCGGGCGATCCGGCGCTCGCTCCGCCGCCCCCGCCCGAGGGCGCGGTGAATCACCTCGCTGGCGAGGGGAACGTCAAGATCGACTTCGGTTCCGAGGCGGTGGAACTGTCGGCGTTCATCGATTACGTCAGCCTGGTGCTGAACGTGAACATCCTGCCCGATGAGGCGATCGCGGCTCAGCGGGTGCTTTTCCGGGCGCCGCTGGAGATTCCCAAGGATCAGCTGCTGCCCTTGCTGTCGGCGATCGTGGAGGACAAAGGCTTTGCGCTGATCCACGACCCGCTGCTGGGCTATTTTATCAAGCAGGCGGCGAACGTGCCGCTGACCTTTGAAGGGGATCAGTTCAGCACGACGCGGATCATCCGGACACCGATGGTCCGCCCGTCGTCTCTGCAGCAGACCATCACCGGATCGCTGGGGACAGCGGGCGGGAACCTGCGGATGTCGGCGTTTGATGAGCTCGGGATTCTGGTGGCGACGGGCACACCGCGGACGGTGAGCGCGGCGGAGGAGTTCGTCAGTCGGATGCTCGATGAGGTGGCCGGGCAAGGGCTGCACCGGTACGTGCTGACGAATGTCGAGGCGAACTACGCTCGGAGCCGCGTGCTGACGCTGAATGGTCGGCTGGGTGGTGGTGGCGGCGCGATCGGCGGCGTGCCGGGCGGGTCGCCACAGGCGCCGGTGGCTGGCGGGCTGAGCAATCTTGAGAATCGCATCATCGTTGATGCGGGGAACAGCCTGGTGTTCCGCGGGTCCGAGGAAGAGGCAGCGCACGTCTCCGAACTGATCACGCTCGTGGACAACGTGAGCCCGTTGATCTCGCGGCGCTACTCGGCGGGGTCGGTGGCGGGTGATATCGCGGCGGCGGGCGAGCGCGAAGGGCTCGGCCCGGTGGGACAGCTTCAGGGCGGGACCGGGGGCTTTGGCGGTCTGGGCGGCGGCTTCACGGGCGGCCAGCGATCCGGTCAGCAGAACCAGTTCGGCCTGGGCGGCCAGACCGAGGCTCAGACGAACACGTCGGGGTTCTCGGTGGATTCGGAGACCGGGACGATCATCTACTACGGGACCGAGGCGCAGCACGCCCGCGTGGCGGATCTGGTCAAGACCTTCACCGACCAGATCCAGGGCAAGCGCATCGAGATCAAGATGTACAAGCTTCAGAACGCCGAGGCCGAGAGCGTGGCCGACATTCTGACGCAGCTGGTGCAGGAGCAGGGGTCGGGTCGCACCGGGACATCCCCGCTGGTTCCGAGCTCGCGGGTGCAGGGCAATCGTCAGCAGCGTCTGCAGCGGAACCAGTCGGCGGCCGAGCAGGGGACGGGCGCGCAGCTCACTCCTGACGGTCAGCCCGTCGGATCGGAAGTCGCGGCCGGCGAGGAGACGGCGGGGGGCACCAGCCTGACGGCGAACCCCGAAGAGGTCAGCATCGTCGCCGACACGGATCGCAACCAGATCGTGATCAAGGCGCCCGCTCGGCAGCAGGCGGAGTTCGAGCGGATCATCAAGGACCTGGACCTGCGGCTGCCGCAGGTGTACATCGAGGCCCAGATCGTCAGCGTGACGACGAGCGAAGACTTCAGCTGGACGGTCGAAACGCAGATCAACGCGGGACAGTTCCTTCTTTTCTCGAGCTTCGGGCTCTCAACGGCGGGGACGGCGGCCGGGGGCCAGCAGGCGGCGCAGGCTGTGAGGAACGTCGTGACCGGCCGCCCGGGGCTGACATCGGCGATCATCAAGTCGGACTATGTGCCCTTCATCCTGAACACGCTTCAGAGCCAGACCGAGGCGCGGATCCAGTCGACACCCCGGATCCTGGTCAACGACAACCAGCAGGGGTCGATTTCGAGCAACCGCGAGGAGCCCTTCTCGACCACCACGCAGGGGACCGCCACAACAACCACGGGGCAGGGGGGCGTGGCGACGGCGGGCACGACGCTGGATGTCACGCCGCGCATCAGCGGCGGCGGCTACATCTCGCTTGAGTACTCGATCGAGCTGTCATCGTTCGTCGGGAACCCCTCGGCTGGCCTGCAGCCTCCGAGGCAGACGGAGAACTACGACTCCACGGTCACGGTGCCATCGGACTCGACGATCGTGGTGGGCGGCTTCACGCTCGCGTCGGAGAGCGAGACGGATCGCGGGATCCCGTTCCTGAAGGACATCCCGATCCTGGGGGCGGCGTTCAAGGATTACGGTTCATCCAAGCGGCGCACGACGATCTTCGTGTTCATCACGCCGACGATCATGAACGATCCGAACTTCATCGACCTGCGGCTGGCGACCGAGGGACCGATGAGGCGGATGAACGTGGAGGCGGACACCCCGCCGCTCGAGCCGGTGCGGATCCCGATCACCGAGGCGAACGTGCTGTCGTCGCGGCGGATCCCGCAGAACAAGGCTCCGGAGAACGTTTCGCCGGATGAATGATGGCGGCGGCGTTGGAGGATCGTGATTGGCTCCCCGGGCTTTGCGCCCGGGGCTCGTTGGGGATCACCGGACATACGATTCATTTCTGATTCACTTCGCATGGAACCTCGTAAGCCAACCAACCCTGTGAATGGTTCTGCCTCCCCTGCCGGGGTCGCGGGACTTGGTTCGACGCTGCCGCGCCCGGCGGTCGAGGATGATGCTCGGCTGCGTCAGGTTGCGGACCTGTTCTCGCCGGTGGGGATCAAGGCGGACTTCCTGCGGCGGTTCAGCGATCAGCAGGGGGTGGATGAGGACCCTTGGGATGTGCTGCTGTCGGCGGGGGCGACCGACGAGCACACAGCGCTCGAGGGGCTGGCCCGCAAGCTCGGGGTGCCGTTTGATCCCGAGCCCAAGCCCGGGGAGAGCGCTGAGAAGTTCTACGAGCGTGTGCCCGCCGGGGCCGCTCGGCGTCACCACGTGGCCGGGCTGCGTTCGGATGGCCGGGTGATGACGGTGGCGAGCGCCCAGCCGATGCAGCCCGCGGTGTACGCGCTGATCGAACGGCTGGTGGACATGCCCGTCGAGGTGGTGCTGGCCCCGCGCGCGGCGGTGGGCAACCTGATCAACCGCGGGTACGAGCAGAAGCAGGACCTGGTCACCGAGATCGTCGAGGACATCCCCCTTGACGAGAGCGCGATCGAGAAGGCCGCTTCGAGCCTCGGGCAGGCGACCGACCTGCTGCAGCTGGCGCGGCAAACGCCCGTGATCCGGCTGGTGAACATGATCCTGTTCGAGGCGCTGCGGCGGCGCGCGAGCGACATCCACATCCAGCCGCTCGAGAACAAGCTGGTCATCCGCTTCCGCGTCGACGGGATGCTGATCGACGCGTTCAGCCCGCCGATCTCGCTGGCGCCGGCGATCTCCTCGCGGCTCAAGGTGATGGCGGAGCTGGACATCGCCAACCGACACTCGCCGCAGGACGGGCAGACGACCGTGCGGATCGGGTCGCGGAAGATCGACATCCGCTTCTCGTGCGTCCCGACCATCTTCGGCGAGCGACTGGTGCTGCGCCTGCTCGACCAGTCGGCAACGCAGCTCAACCTCGATTCGCTGGGCATGACGCGGGCGATGCAGGCCGACCTGGTCGACCTGACGAACCGGCCCAACGGCATGATCCTGGTCACCGGGCCGACGGGCAGCGGCAAGACGACCACGCTCTACGCGGCGCTCGAGAGCGTCGATCGGACGAGCCGCAACGTGATGACGATCGAGGACCCGGTCGAGTACCACCTGGAGGGGATCGCGCAGATCCAGGTGAACGTGAAGCGCGGCGTGACGTTCGCGGCCGGGCTGCGGTCGATCCTGCGTCAGGACCCGGATGTGATCCTGGTGGGCGAGATCCGCGACGCGGAGACGGCCCAGCTCGCGGTGCAGGCATCGCTGACGGGCCACCTGGTGCTCGCGACGCTGCACACCAACGATGCGCCCAGCGCGATCAGCCGCCTGCAGGACATCGGGATCGAGCCTTACCTGATCTCGTCGTCGCTGCTGGCGGTGATGGCCCAGCGGCTGCTGCGGCGGACGTGCCCGCAGTGCGGCGGTTCGGGCAAGCGCGATGGGTTCCGCTGCGACAAATGCTTCGGATCGGGGTACTCGGGCCGCGTGGCGATCTACGAGATCATGCGGATGACCGATGACATCCGCCGACTCACGATGACGACGGCCGATGCCCGGGCCATCGCGCACCTCGCGGTGCAGCAGGGGATGCGGACGATGACCGATGACGGCCGCGAGAAGGTCGCCAAGGGGCTGACGACGGAGACGGAGCTGCACCGCGTGCTGGCGTGATCGAACCCGATGGCCACTTCATCTTTCCAGTTCGTCTTCCAGGCCATGAACCCCACGGGGGGGCGGATGCTGGGTCTGCGGGCCGCGGCGGATGTGGCCGCGCTGCAGGAAGAGCTGCGGCGAGAGCAGTTGCTGCTGCTCAAGGCGTGGAAGCTGCCGATGGGCGCGGCCGGGCCCGCGATGCTGCCGCTGAAAGATGATGCGCTGCTGAACGAGCAGCTGAACATCCTGCTTTCGCGCGGCGTGCCGCTGGTGGAGGCGCTGGAAGTGGCGTCGAGCGTGGTTTCCCCCCCTTCCAAGGCGCGGATCGAGCGGCTGCGCGAGCACGTCGCCGCGGGCGCCTCATTCAGCGATGCCTGCACGAAGACGGGTGGGTTTGATGCCGTGACTTCGGCGGTCTACAGGTCTGCCGAAAGGACGGGCGATCTGGCCGGCGCAGCGCAGCGGCTGGCGCAGTCAGCGCGGCGGCGCCTCGCGATCCGCGGCAAGGCGCTGACGGTCCTCATCTATCCCGCGGCGGTGACGATGATCGCCGCGGGCGTGTTCTTCGTGCTGCTGGTGTGGCTGGTGCCGATGATGGCGGGGCAGATGCGGCAGATGCGGGTCACGCTCAACCCGTTCTCGCGGATCGTGTTCGCGACCGGGGAGTGGATGAGCTCGCACCTGCCGCTGACCCTCGCGATGATCGGCGCGGCGGTGTTCGGGGTGATCGTGTTCCGCGCGGCGGCCGCGGGGGCGGCGCTGCGGCTGATGGGCAAGGTGCCGGCGGTGGCGCGGCTGCTGATCACCTCCGAGATGACGAGGTTTTTCAGCGTGATGGCGGCGATGACGCGCTCGGGCGTGCCGCTCGCCGATGCGCTCTCAACATCCGTCGAGGTCATCTCCGATGACAAGCTGCGGTCGCAGCTGCAGCAGCTTCAGAAGAGCCTGGTCGAGGGCGGTGTCTGGCGGTACCTGATCGAGAAGGTCGATGCGCTGCCGCTGGCGACGCGGCGGCTGCTGGTGGCGGCCGAGCGGGCGGGCGATCTGGATTCGGCGTTTGACACGCTCGCTACGGATATGGCGCAGGAGGTCGATCAGCGGGCCTCGCGGCTGCTGGCGATGCTCGAACCGGCTGTGATCGTGCTGATGTTCGCCCTGATCGGCCCGCTGATCCTGGCCATCGCGATCCCGATGCTCACGTTCCGCAGCCAGGTCAACTGACGCCGGTACAAAGGCTGGCGTGGGGCCTTTGCGGAAGGACCTAGAATCTGAGACCGAACCGTACAGCAACCATCCGCAGGGAACGACCCATGAACCGCAACATCAGCGAACGGCCCAACGCACTCCCCGGCTTCACGATCATCGAGCTGATGTTCGTGATCCTGATCATCGCGATCATCGGCGGGATCGTGGCGTACAACTTCGTCGGCGCTGCCGACAAGGCCAAGGCCTCGGCGACGCAGGCCTCGATGAAGACCGTCAAGGGCGCGCTGAGCCAGTACCGGGCCCAGTACAACTCGTACCCGCCCACCGCGCTCGGGCTGAACGCGCTCGTCCTCGACAAGCTGCTCACCGCGATGCCGCAGGATTCCTGGGGCAAGGACTTTGATTACTACTCGCCAACATCGAGCCAGCCCAGCGGCTACGAGCTGATCTCCTATGGCGGCGACGGCCAGCCCAACACCGCCGACGACATCCGCGTGACCCCCGACGACCAGTGATCCCAGCGACGCATCGCCCATGCGACACCGATTGTCTTCATCCCGCCGCGGCCTGACCTTCATCGAGGTGGTGGTGGCCACCGCGCTGCTGACATCGTTGGCTTCGGTGGTGGTGGGGACGGTGACGTTCATGGAGAACTCGGTGGCGCGGCAGCGGTACCGGCTCGACGCGATGGAGGTGGCCCACCGCCTGGTCGCGCAGTACCTGGATGACGACAAGCTGCTGCCGCAGCAGAGCCTTCCGATCCAGCAGGGCAACGCGTTCTACCGCTACCAGCTCAAGGAAGAGGTGGTGATGCAGGACGAGGCCGACAGCACGGGGCTTCGCCGCGGGCGGATCAAGCGCCAGGACGAGGTGTCGGCCGAGCAGGCGCTCCCGCAGATGCTCAACCGTGTGACGATCGCGGTGTACCTGGATGATCCCGCGAACCCGGTGATCGAGACGAGCAGGCCGCTGGCGGAGCTTTCGCGCATGTTCAACCCGGTGTCGGGGCGCGATGAGGACGCGATGATGCGCTATCTGCTCAAGCAGGTCGAGCGATTCGAGCGCGAGCAGGGGTCGCGTCCGAAACCAAGCCCGGGGTCCGGCGCTCCGCCGAAGTGAGGGTGGAGGCGGCATGAACCACGGCAAAGCGGCGAGTTGCGGGTTGATCGACGGGGCGGGGCAAGGCGTGCTCCGCCGCGCGTTCACCGTCATCGAGCTGGTGCTCGCTTTGGTGCTTGGCACGATCATCGTGATCTCGGCCACGGCGGTGTTCGGGCTGGTGGGCGTCAGCGAGAACCGGCTGTCGGCATCGTTCGACGATGCGGCGCAGCTTTCGATCGCGCAGCGGGTGCTGCGGAAGTCGATGTCATCCCTTGTTGCTTCCAAGCCGGAGGATCCGCAGGTGACGGCCGGTCAGGCCAAGGCCCGCGAGACGGGCGAGGGGTTTGATGACACGGGCGTGCCGCTCGGCGAGGGCGAGGAGAAGGACCAGAAAGACGGCGCGGCGGGCGAGCTGCGCGACGCCATCGCCGGCGCGACGGGGGACTCGGCGCTGGCCGAGGAGCTGACGCGCAAGGGCGACCAGCGGGCGTACTTCGAGCTTTACTACGACACCTCGGGGCCCGGCAGCAATCCGCTGCAATCGTTCGAGGTCGTCGTGCTTGAGTCCCCGGTGCCCGCATCGGCCGATGCGTTCGCCGCCGATGAGGATGCGAACCTGACGCGGTTCCTGCCCGTCCGCGGCGTGTTCGAGGTGCTGCGGCTTGACGATTCGCTGGCGCTGCAGTGGCGACCGATCGAGCCGCCGGGGCCGCCCACGCTGCTGGTGCGCGGGCTCGATTCGATCGAATGGTGGCTGCTGCCCCGGGCTCGCCACGGGCGCGAGTGGATCGATGTGTCTGCGGCGTACCTGCAGGAGGACTTCCCCGTGGCGGTGCGGCTGCTGATGTGGACCAAGAACGGCAGCCATGTCGACTGGCTCTTTGACACCGCCGTCAGCACGCCGGAGGGGATGTGACGGCATGAAGACGGGCCTAGCCAGTCTGGCTGTGGCGCGGCCGGGTCTCCGGGCCTCGCGGCCGGGGTTTGTGTTCCTGACCGTGCTGCTGATGCTCGCGGTCGCGGCGATCATCCTGGGCGTCGCGATGCAGCGCTCGAACATGCACGCGGCGATCACCCAGCGGCAGATCGACGGCTACATCGAGCACCACGAGCTGCTGGGGATCCGCGACTATGCCAAGAACTGGCTCGACCGCCAGAGCGATGCCGGCAAGCTCGCTTCGTACGCCGAGAGCGGCGAGGTGGCCCACCGGTTCGCGCTAGACGAGGGGACGGTGCTTCGCATCTATGTGACGGACGGGCAGGGGACGGTGCTCCGCGGGCTGTCGACGGTGCCGAATCTCGAGACGCGGCGCTGGCTGGCGGGGGTGCTGGCCCGGATCCCGCAGGATCGCACCGACCTGACGCGGCGCTCCGGGCCCGCGCAGGTGTCGATCCGTTCGGCCCCGGATGAGGTGCTGCTGGCGATCGCGGGGGGAAATCAAGAGCTTTTCTCCGCTCTGGTTTCCGCTCGCGGCAAGGAAGTCAAGAACCCGGTCGAGCTGCTGCAGGTGCTGGACCGGGCCGGGGTGGACGCGAATGTGGGGCAGACCCTGAGCCGACACCTGGTCGTTGAGCCCACCCTGTGGCGTTTAAACGTGGAAGCGGTGCATCAGGAGGGGATTCGCCGATATACCCTGCTGGCCGAGAAGCGCCAGAACGTGACCCAGATGCACGAGTGGCGTGCGGTGGGCGAGGCCGAGGCTCAGAACTTGTTCATGACAGAGGAAGCAGAATCCCGCGAGAACCGCGCTTCCGGGAGCAGATCCGCCCGATGACTCCGCATCGAACCAGAACAATCCGGTCGGGACTGGCACGGTCGGCGATGTTGCCGGCGATGGCGGCCGGCGCGGTCGGGTTCGCGGTGCTTGCGATGGTGATCCCGATCCCGGCGCCTTCGAAGCCCGACATCGCTCCTCCCGAGGCTCCCAGCGCCGCAGCCCCGGCGGCGGCTGCTCCCGAGGCGGCCAAGCCGGTCGAATCCTGGGCTGAACTGGGTGAATCTCTGGGCAAGCTCACGGACAAAGTCGCCGAGACGGCGGTGGCCACGAACCAGCCCGAAGAAACGAAGGCGGCAGAGCCTGCCGCGCAACCGCAACAATCGGCGCTGCCGCCGCTTTCGTGGCGGTACAAGGGGACGATCCAGGGCCCCGGCTCGATCGCGGCGCTGGTCATCACCGCCACGGGCTCGCGCCTGCTGTTCGTGGGCATGAGGTTGTCCGATGAGCACGACCCCGCTGGCCCGGGCGTCGTGGTGAAGGAAATCACCAGTGAGGCGGTCGTGCTGGATCGTCGGGGCATGGATGTGAGCCTGCCCTTCGAGCCGCGCGAGCCGACGACCGAGCTGGGTCGGCTGTTCCTCTCCAGTCAGTCGGATGCCTCTCCCACGCCGCGCGTGGATCCCGCTATTCCGCCCGTCGTCCCCGCCATCCGTCACGCGAGTCCCGCTGGCGCACGCAAAGAACTCCCACGATGACCGCCGCCTGCCACGTTCGAACCGACCTGTCCGAGACTCGCCTGATCGGCGGGGGCGCGCCCGTATCGTGGACCCCTTCGGCCCCGGCGGAGGATCCCACGACGGCTGCGATGGTGCTGCGAGCCCGGGCTGCCGAGGCCGCCGCGTGGCTTGCCTCGCAGAAGCGCAGGGTCGGGCTGATCTGTGTCGACAGTGAAGAGGCCCAGTTCCTGTGGCTCAAAACCCCGAGCGCGGACCCGATGGTGCTGGGCGCGGCGGTGCGTTCGGCGGGTCAGGATTGGGGGGACAAGATGCTGGTGGGGTCGATCCAGCCATTGGCGGACCCCGATGCCGCGCCCGAGCCGACGATCGCGAAGAAGCGGGGGTTGTTGGCGGCGTGGACAAAGCCCATCGGCAAGAGCGCCGCGATGCAGGCCCCGGTTCGCGGCCCGGTGATCGCGGCCCCGCTCGGGCTTGTGCGGCTGTGGCTTGACGAGCTCGATGCTCGGGGCGTGCGTCCCGATCGTGTGGCGACGTTGTGGCATTGCCTGGCCTCGGCATGGGCTCGCGAGCACGCGGCGGACATCACCGCGGTGGTCGCGTTTGAACCCGGGGTGCGTGCGGCATGGTCGTGGTCGACCGGCGCGAACCTGCTGGCGGGTGGGCAGCAGGTGATGGAGCGGCCCGCCGCCGCGCCAGCCGAGGGCGAGCCGGCCGCTCCCGACGATCCTGTGGCGGCGGCCAAGCGGCTCACGGCCCGGCTGGCGCTCGACTGGCTGTCATGGGCGGCTCACGCGGGGACGCTGCCCAAGCGAGCGGTGCTGGTCGGGCCCGAAACGGCTCGCTTTGCCGAGGCGTTCCGCGAGCGCTGGCCCGGGATCGAGATCAGCGAGCAGACGTGCGCGGAGGCGATCCCCGCGACGGTGGAGCGGGCGGGCGCAGCGCTGGCATCGGACCGCTCGGCCGCGGCTGATCCGCGTCGGACGCTGACGGTGCTGACTTGCAGGCCGACGCGGGCTGTGCGGACGCAGCACCGCTGGGCCGCGGCGGCGCTGGTCACGGTGGCTGTGGCCATCGGGCTGCTGGGCTGGCGGTTCAGCGCTGCATCTCGAGCGATGGCGGCGACCGCCGTCGAGATTCAGGAAGCTTCGCGCGGGCTGGTCAAGTCGCTCAACGACCCCACGATCGAGAGCAGCCGCAACATCCAGATGTCGCTTTCATCGATGCTCACCGAGCTGCGCAAGAAGGAGCCCCCCAAGCTCCCCCCCGAGCCCAAGCCCGTTCACGACGAGGTCAAGCGAATCGCGGACATTCTCTCGCGGTACGAAGGGGTGAAGCTGCTCACGCTTTCGATCGATGCTCGCGGCACGAGCAGCCTGCAGGCGACCGTCCCCGACCGCCGGACCAGCGAGGAAATCAAGCTGGAGCTGCAGCGAGCGGCGGGAGCCCTGACCTGGACCGAGGCCGGCGGCATCGGGGCCGACCAGCAGCTCCGGCTGAACGGGAACTGGTCCAAGTGAACTCCCTTCGAGTTTCGACAATCCCTCCTCCGCATCGACAAGGCTGCCATCACATATCTGAGATCACAGAGCCGAAACCGAGAATCTGAGACAGTCGATCGCTTCCGAGCGAACATCTCCGCAGTCAAGCACCGTTCTCCTGCACACGTGTTCATCCCATGATCCTCTCATCCCAACTCGAACAGCAGCTCTCGGCGATGGCCGCCTCGGTTGATCGCGCCAACCGGCCGACCTCTCTGCTCATGATCCCGCTGTTGATGGTGATCGCCGCGGTGATCTACCTTGGTTGGGCCTGGCGCGACATGGCGGCCCAGCGCAATCTGGTGAGCGTCCGGGTGCGCGAGGTGGAGCAGATCAACAAGACGGTCGCGCAGATCCAGGCCGAGAAGACCAAGGCGATCGATATCGCGGGGCTGTACCCGCCCGCTCCGTTCTTCGGCAGCCAGGTCGAGCAGGCCTGGAAGCAGACGAACATCCCTTTCCGTGAGCCTCCGGTGATCGGAAACAACACCCCGACCCCGATCCTGACCAATCCACCGATCAATCGTTCGGAGATCCAGGTGACGAGCAACAGCGAGCCCCTGGAGAACATCCTCCGCGGCGTGGACGAGACGCTGCGTCACGAGTTCCTCAAGGACCGTGCGTTCGTGTCGATGGCCCAGCTCACGCCCGCGGGCAACGGCTGGCGCTCGATGATCCGCGTGAGCGTTTACCATAGGCCTCAGTAGCCGGGGCTTCAGCAGCAGGAGACTAGCCTTGCAGACGATGGTCCGCGCCATGCCAGTTCGTTCCGCAGCGCTCGTGCTGGCGCTGGTCGCCGCGGCGCTCGCGCCGGTTGCGGGCTGCCAGAAGCAGCTCCGCATGGGTGTTCCCGCGGGTCTCGCCGCCGATGATGCCAAGCGGCTGGCGCAGGCCGTGGAGATCGCGGCCAAGGCCGATCGTGAGCGCGATCCCGACCGCGCCGCCGATGGCTACCGCGAGGCGGTGACGACCTACCGCGAGTTCCCCTCGGCGTGGAACAATCTGGGGCTGGTGCTGATGAAGCAGGAGAAGTATCTGCAGGCCGCCGAGGCCTTCTCGACCTCCGCCGAGCTTGACACCAGC
Source organism: Phycisphaerales bacterium (assembly GCA_044369085.1). Lineage (GTDB taxonomy): Bacteria > Planctomycetota > Phycisphaerae > Phycisphaerales > UBA1924 > JAEUIV01. The sequence goes on along the minus strand of JBIPMO010000001.1, from coordinate 52,302 downwards.
GATCCGCGTCCGGTCTACAACCTGGCTCTGCTCTGGGACCGTCGCGGGTACGTGCGCGAGGCGCGCGACCTGTATGCCAAGTCGATCCTGCGTGATGACTCGTTCCTGCCCGCGTTGCGAGGCGGGATCCGCGCGGACAGCCTGCTGAACGAAGGGTCGCTGCAGACCTTGGATTGGCTGAAGCGTGCGCTGATGCTCGAGGAAGAGGAGAAGTGGCTGAAATGGATGCGGCTGCAGAAGGCGCGGATCGAAAGCCTGCCCGCGGTGCGATACCAATCAGAACTCTAACGAGGTTTCCGGCTCAGGCGGGGCGGTGAAGGTCCGGAAATCCGGTTGCCGCAAGGGTTCCCACTTCCGGCCAATCGCAACTCTCGTGCTGATTTCGGTTGACCGATGCGATGGACCCCTGCATGATCCGGGGTGCTGCCGTTGGCGGTCCAGGCCTTCGGCGGGTGAATCGCTTTACTGGGTGTCGGGTTGCGGGCTGCGCATCCCTGACTGAGGCTCCGTACACCGGCGCGCCGAGCGCCCCGAGAGAGAGGTTCGTGATGACCGCGTCGTCCTTCCGCCGTGTCGCCGCTCTGACCCTCGCTGCCGGGCTGGCCGTTCCGGCCTTGGCGCAGGACAGCGTCTCCACGACTCCCGGCACCTCCGACGCGCTCGATGTCTACAACCACGACAACGTGGTGCGATATGTCGTGGACCTTGTGCCGCTGACGTCGTCGTGGGGCAACGCGTTCCGCATCGCGCCGATCATGAAGGCGAGCGCGGACAACGACCCGCTCTTCACCACGCAGTTGCTGAGCGCCTCGGCCGTCAGCCCGGACCAGCTCGTCAATCTGATCCCGGGGCCGGTGCAGTACCGCCAGTGGAACGCCGCCGGCGCGGGCATGAACCCGGTCCGCAACACGGCGACGGGCGGGACGGTCGGCGCTTCGAGCTTCACGCGCCAGTTCGGCGTGGCCTTCTCCGACTTTGCTTCGCTGGCATCCAACGTCTGGGGGGCGACGATCGGTCAGTCGGACGCGAACCCGGACCGTCTGTTCGTCACGCGCACGCTCGCGGCAGCCTCGCGCGGCGATGAGTTCGCCCAGAACTCCTCGACCCCGACGCTCGGGGCGATCGACGCCTCGGGCAACCTGTTCGTCCGCGCCGACAACTTCCTGTCCAGCGACAGCCCGGTGCAGGGCGAGAACATCGTTCGCGTGAACCTGCCCGCTCGCGGGAACTTCCTGAGCACGCTCTACTTCGACGGGCTGAACAACGTCTTCGGCGACAGCCCGGCCGCGACGTACATCCTGAACAACTCGACCACCACGACCAACGTTCCGGCGTCGATCCCGGCATCGCTGGGGTCTCCGATCGGGATCGTGCTCGACTTTGCCAACAACTACCGGCCCAACGGCGGGGCCGGGGTCACGCTGCACCTGGCCTCGGGGATCGGGACCCACCGCGGGAACCCCTCGTTCTCGACGGTGAACAACCTGGGCGGCGTGGGCACGGTGGCGTCGCTGGCCCGCCCGACCGGCGCGAACCCCAAGGTGAACTCGCTGAACCTGTTCGCCGTGTCGAACACCGGCACGGTGATCGCGACGCGGGGCGCGACCATGCCGGCGAGCATCACCGATGGCCAGGGGTTCACGGCCAACGCGAGCGGCAACGCCGAGTTCCTGCAGTACCTCAGCCAGACCTCCTTCCGCGGCGGATCGGGTCAGGTCGGTGTGGGCTTTGACCCGCTGACCAGTTCCTACGTCGCCGCTGCGACCGCGACCGATGCGGGCGGGCTTGAGTACATCGCCCTCGCTCGCTTCGGCGGGACGATCACCTGGACCGTCCCGGCCTACGAGGGCAAGGCGGTTCTCGACGGGCCGAGCGGGACGACCATCGGCACCATCCGCACCGGGGCGACCCCGATCTCGATCTCGGCTCCCGCGGTCGACCGCCAGGGCAACGTCTACTTTGTCGCGGCCTTCCAGCCGACGGTCGGTTCGCCGACCACGGCGCTCATCAAGTCCGTGAACACCCCGAGCGGGTACCGGCTGGAGCGGCTGCTCCAGGCCGGGCAGTCGTTCACGGGTGCCAACTCGACCCGCACGTACACGATCGACCGCCTGACTCTGGGCGATTCGGACTCGATCGCCTCGGGCTCGTTCTTCAGCGGCAACCTGCTGCAGCCCAGCTATCCGAATCAGACCGGGACCGGCCCGTCTGACCCGCGGTCGTTCGGCGGCGTGGTTGTGAACGCATCGATCACCTACAACAACGGCGGGACGCCCGAGACCTATCAGGCGGTTCTGTTCGTGGGCCCGAGCCTCGCGGCGCCGCCCTCGTTCTGCACGGGCGATGCGGACGGGAACCGGACCGTGTCGTTCTCCGACATCACGGCGGTGCTCGCCAACTTCGGGACGACCTATCCCCCGCTGTCGGCCGGTGCGGGTGATGCCAACAATGACGGCTCGGTCGATTTCTCGGATATCACGACAGTTCTGGCGAACTTCGGGACGACCTGCCCGTGATCGCACGGTCTTTGATCTGATTTGACCGAATCCTGACCCAACCGAGAGCCCATGGAGCAAACTCCATGGGCTTTTCAACTTGCCCCCCGCGCCCCAGCCGATTCAGAAGGTGATGATTCTCAAGAACGACATCGTGATCCCGGTCGCCCCCGTGCGCCCGGTGGCCGTCCCCGCCTCACCGGTCTCATCTGACATGCCACGCCCCGCCCGACCAACTTCCTTCGATGTCCGCGGCAAGCACGCGTACCTCATCGGGATCGGCGGCTGCGGGATGTCCGGGCTGGCCCGGATGCTCGCCGGGCGTGGAGCCATCGTGACCGGTTCGGACAAGGAGCGGTCGGCCACCACCGATGCGCTGGCGGCCGAGGGCTACGGGCTTTGCTACGACCAGAGCTTGGGCCTGCTGCCCGAGCAGTGCGACCTGGTGATCCACTCCGCGGCGGTGGGGCCGAATCACCCCGAGATGCTCGCGGCGACGGCTCGGGGCATCCCGACGCACTCCTACGCCGAGGCGCTGGGGCTGTGCATGCTGGGGCGAAGCGGGGTGGCCATCGCCGGGACCCACGGCAAGAGCACGACGGTGGCCATGCTCGGCCACGTCCTGATCCAGTGCGGGATCGATCCGACGGTGATCGTCGGGGCGACTTCGCAGCAGCTCGCGAGCAAGCCGGGGGAGTCGGCGGGCTTCCGGCTCGGTTCTGACCGCCTCCCCATCGGGCCCCACGCGGGCAAGCCGGGGGTGCTCGTCGCCGAGGCGTGCGAGTTCAACCGGTCGTTCCACAATCTGCACCCGACTCTTGGGGTGATCACGAGCGTCGAGGCGGACCACCTGGACATCTACGGGTCTCTGGACGCGGTGGTGCAGTCGTTCCGCGACTTTGCCCGGCTGTTGCCGCCCGCGGCGGCGGGCCCGGGGCAGATCGGGGGCAAGCTGTTCATCAACCACGAAGGGGCGCACCGCCGGGAAGTGACGGGCGGTGTCGAGTGCGCGGTCGAAACGGTGGGCTTTGCCCCCGCCGCGGACTGGCAAGTGACGTATGACACATCCTCGCGCCGCGTGGGCCTGAACAAGGGCCGCGAGCACATCGGGTCCTGGACGATGCTGATCCCCGGGGCCCACATCGCGATCGATAGCGCGTTCGCCGCAGTGATTGCGCTGGAGCTCGGGGCGCCGATCGAACAGGTGGCCGCGGGCCTGGCATCGTTCCGCGGGGTGGACCGCCGGATGCAGTTCCTGGGCGAGAAGCGCCTGAACGGGCAGGCGGGGGTCGGGCGGATCGGCGTGCGTGTGTACGACGACTACGGGCACCACCCTACCGAGATCGATGTGACCCTCCGAGCGCTGCGCGAGGCGGAGCGGCCTGAGGACCGCTGCGGCCGCCTGATCTGTGTCTTCCAGCCGCACCAGCACAGCCGGACCCGCCACCTGCTCGAAGAGTTCGCCCAGGCCTTCAGCCAGGCGGACATCGTGATCGTGCCCCACATCTACTTCGTGCGCGACAGCGAGCAGGAGAAGACCAAGGTTTCGGCGGCGGACCTGGTCGATCGCCTGCGCGGGCGGGGCGTGCAGGCGATGCACCTGTACCCGTTCGAGGCGATCGTCGAGCAGTTGCAGAACGTCTGCCGGCCCGGCGACCTGCTGGTGGTCATGGGTGCCGGTCCGGTCTGGCAGGTGGCTCACGGCTTCCTGAACGCCGGGAAGTAAGCGCAGGCACGCTGGTTGAGCACTTGGGGAGGCTGGACGGCCTCGGGAATCCTCGGCATCCGAACTCCGTGGTAGGTTCACGGTTGTGCCTATCGCGCCACGAGCCTTTGTGGATGCCCGCGCGGACGAGTCGTTGTTGCTCGCCCCGCTGCGCTCCGTGCCGCTGGCGCTCTGGCCGCTGCGCGGGGTGATGGCCGCCGCGGGTGGCACCAAGCAGGTTGTCGCGGTCACGCGCTCGCGTTCCGTTGCCGCGATGTTCAAACGCCACGGGGTGAGCGTCGTGGCCTCGCCCCCGGACGGTCGGGGGGCCATGCGACTCGACCCGCTGAGGCCGTTTGCGAGCGACACCACCCTTCGACGTGCCTTCGCCGCCGAGTGCCCTGACCTGGTGCTGATGCAGCGGTCGGTCATCGAGTCCATCGAGGTGCGGGATGACGCGATGCTGGAGCTCGCGCGCGCGGTGGCGGCGGGCTTGCCGCCGGGGCATGCTTGTCTGAAGGGGGTCGCCCGCCTGCGGCTTCCGCTCCCGCTCAGAGTGAGGGCGGTCATCTGCGATGTCGATGGGACGCTGACGGATGGTGGGATCGGGTTCGACGACGGTGCGCACGCCTTTCGCACCTTCAACACCCATGACGGGTTGGGAACGCGCCACCTGATCGAGGCGGGGATCAAGGTCGCCTGGCTGAGCGCCACGAGCAGCGGGACCTCGATCGAGCGCCGGGCCGTGATGCTCGGGGTTCACGCCGTCGATGCCGGGGCCGGGCCCAAAGGCAGGCGGCTGATCGCGCTGTGCAAGCGACTGGGGGTCGCTCCACGGAACGCGGTGTATCTGGGCGATGATGTGAACGATCTGCCCGCGATGAAAGCGGCGGGTGCCTCGGCGTGCCCGGCGGATGCCCGGCCGGAGGTGCGGGCGTTCGTCGATCTGGTGCTGGACACCCCGGGCGGGCGCGGGGCGTTGCGGGAACTGGCGGACATCATCCTCGCAGAGCGATGAAGCTTGCGCCGGCACGCCCCATGACAGGGGGGGCTTGCGGATCCTGCGCTGTTGGCTTCTACCCGGCCCCCGGCTGCGCCGATAACACCTGTGATGAACCGCCACGATCGCACGCGCTCGAAGATCCTGACGCGCCAGGCCCTGCTCGCGCTCCGAGAGCAGGCCCGGGCCGAGGGTCGCGCGGTGGTGCAGTGCCACGGGTGCTTCGACATCGTGCACCCCGGGCACATCCGTCACCTGCAGCACGCGGCGCGGCAGGGGGACATCCTGCTCGTGACGATCACGGCCGACGTGGTGATGGCCAAGGGGACCGGTCGCCCGCTGATCCCGCAGGAGCTGCGCGCTGAGAACCTGGCGGCTCTGGACATCGTGGACTGGGTGTACATCAACCCCGATCCGACGGCGGAAGAACTGCTGGGCGAGGCGCGTCCTGATGTGTACATCAAGGGGCGCGAGTACGAGCACAATCAGGACCCGCGGTTTCTTGCTGAGAAGGACGCGGTCGAGCGCCACGGTGGCCGGGTGGTGTTCTCATCGGGCGATGTGGTGTTCTCTTCCACAGCGCTCATCGCGTCGCTGGAAGAGCGCATCGATCCGTTCCACGCGCGGCTGAAGCAACTCACCGAGACGCACGGCCTGACCGCCGCGCGCGTCGAGCCGCTGATCGACGCCTTCCGGGGTGTGCCGGTGTGCGTGGTGGGCGAGACGATCATCGACACCTACGTGCTCTGCGATCGCCCGGACGTCGCGGGCGAGAGCCCGGTGATGTCGCTGCGGCCGCTCGAGAACCGGTCGTACGACGGCGGGGCGGCGATCATCGCGCGGCACCTTGCGGCGATGGGCGCCCGGCCGACGCTGGTCACCGGGTTGCCGAGAACATCGGCGGCGGCGGCGTTGCGGAGCCGTCTGGAAGCCGACGGGGTCGAGGTCCGATCGATCGAGACCGACGGGCCGATGCTGGAAAAGCAGCGGTTCCTCGTGGGCACGCAGAAGGTGATGAAGCTGGACATGGTCCAGCCGATCACGCTGGATGCGGGCCGGCAGGAGGCGCTGATCGAGCTCGCTTCCGACACCGCGCGCGGGAAGCAGGCGGCGATCATCGCCGACTTCGGGAACGGGCTTCTGACGAGCGGGCTGCTGCCGCGGCTGTGCGCCTCGATCCGGCCGTACGTCGACTTCATGGCGGGGGATGTGAGCGGGCGGCGTTCATCGCTGATGCACATGCAGGGGATGGACCTGGTGACACCCACCGAGGCCGAGCTGCGCGAGGCGCTGCGCGACTACGACGACTCTCTGAACACCGTCGTCTGGCGGATGCTCGAGCAGACCGGTTCGCGCCAGGCGATGGTCACCATGGGGGCCGACGGGCTGATCGCGTTCGAGCGGCTTCCGCAGAGCGATGCGCCCGATGCGTGGTCGCAGCGTGTTCGCGGCGAGCACATCCCGGCGCTCGCGCCGCACGCGGTGGACGTCCTGGGCTGCGGGGATGCGCTGCTCGCCGCGGCGACGCTGGCGATGACGGTCAGCCCGGCGCTCGAAGATTCGCTGGCGCTGGCGGGGTACCTCGCATCGATCGCGGCGGCGGAAGAGGCCGGTCGGCTGGGCAACGAGCCAATCTCTTCGCGCGACCTGCGGTCGGCGCTGCGCCGGCTGTCTGATTCACGACTTGTCACCTCGTCCGGCTCTAGGCCCGCCGCGGGCGGCTCCGGGGTCGTTCGCATCGCCGTGTGAGAACTTTCATGCTGACCTACATCATCCCAACCCGCGACCGCGCCGAAGACCTGTCGCTCACGCTCGCAGCGCTCGGTCGGCTGGACCATTCGGCGGCCGAGGAGCTGTTCGGCGGTGTCGAGGCGATCGTGGTGGACAACGCATCGCGCTTTGTGCCGCAGGTCCCGCCGGCGCTCCCCAACGGGGTGCGGGTGCGGCCGCTTTTCCGGGCGACGAACGAGGGGGCGGCGGCCCGCAATGTCGCGGCGCAGTCGGCTTCGGGGCGCGGGGCGAACCCTCGCCACTGGCTTGTGATGCTCGATGATGATTCGGCCCCGCTCGACACGGGGTTCTTCGAGGCGCTGGCCTCGGCTCCTGATGATGTGGCGGCGATCGGCGCCGAGGTGTTCCTTCAGCCGCCGACGTTCGCTGAATCGCAGCGCCACGGGGTGACTGATCCGCGAGGCCGGGCGCACATGCTCGGGGACACGATCAGCGGGATGCTGACCCCGGCGCGGCGCGAAGCGGGGGGGCTGCCCGAAGTCTTCATCGGTTGCGGCGTGGCGATCCGGCGCTCGGTGTTTCTCGAGCTGGGCGGCTACGACGCGGCCTTCGGGTACTACGCGGAGGAGTACGACCTGGCAGCGCGGATGATGCTCGCGGGCTACCGCGTGACGTGGGACCGGCGCTTCCGCGTGCATCACCGCAAGGTTGCGGAGGGGCGCGACCTGAACACGATCATCCGGCATCTGGTGCGCAACAACGTATGCGTCACGCAGCGTTACGCGCCTGAGAGCGTGTGCATCGAGGAGATCGATGCGACGATCGAGCGGTACCACGCGATCGCCAAGAAAGAGCACGCTCTGCACGGGTTTGATGAGGGGCTGATGGACCTGCAGGCGGTGATCTCTTCGCAACCGAGATGGGAGATGCCGGCGGACCTGTGGGACCGGTTCTCCGGGCAGGCGGCGGCTCGTTCGTGGCTGACGCGCCAGGCGCGGCGCGGCCTGACGCGCGTGTCCCTGCACGAGCCGGTGAGCGCCAAGGGGCCTTCGCTCGTCCGGCGGGCGGCGGAGGAGGCGGGCATGGAGGTCGTCGAAGGGGGCCGGGGTGCGCTGGCGACGCTGATCGCGACGCTGTCGCCGGGCCCGATGCTCGATGCCGCCGATGGGCTCTCGCAGTCGCAGCACCTGCCGGTGCTGACGCCGTGGGGCTTCGGGTCGGAGGCGCCGGCAGCGCTGTTGCTCGATGCGGCGTGAGGGTGGGGAGCAAAGTTCAAAGCACAAAGTTCAAAGTTCAAAGTCGAAGAACGTGCGTGAGCCCCCATCGCTCCGCAGTACGTCTTCCTTTGAACTGTGTACTTTGAACTTTGAACTTTGTGCTTTGGACTTTGGGCTTTGCTCCGCCCGTACACTTCCGCCCGCCATGCCCACCCTCACCTGCGCGGCCTGCGCCAAGCTGAACCTTGCTCTTGCTGTCGGCCCGCCGAGGCCGGGCGACGGGTACCACCCGATTTGTTCGTGGTTCGTGCCGATCGATCTGCGTGATCATCTGCGGATCGAGGCCTTGGCTCCGGGCATACCGAGTCGGTTCGACATCTCATGGGAGAGCGATGCGCCACGGCCGACGGCGATCGACTGGCCCGTCGAGAAGGACCTGTGTTTCAAGGCCCATGCGGCTCTGGAAAGAGAAACTGGCCGATCGCTCCCGATAGCGCTCACGCTCCGCAAGCGCATCCCGACGGGCGGCGGGCTGGGGGGCGGGTCATCGGATGCGGCGGCGATGCTGCGCGGGCTGCGGTCGCTGTTCGAGCTTGAGGTGACCGAGCCGCGGCTCGCCGCGATCGCGCTCACGCTGGGCAGCGATGTGCCTTACTTTCTTGCTGATCCGCCTCGGCCCGCGCTGGTCGAAGGGCTGGGCGAGTCGATCACGCCGATTGTGGGTGTGGACGGCTGGTTCGTGCTGATCCTGCCGCCGATGGGCTGCCCGACGGGGCCGGTCTACAAGGCGTTTGATGCGGGTTCACCCGGCATGCTGAGGGATGAGGCGGTTCGGTCGCTGGCGCGTTCGGGCCGGATCGATGGGTCGCTCCTGTTCAATGACCTCGCGGCCGCGGCCGAGCGTGTTGCGCCCGGGCTCGCTGAGATCCGGGCTCGTGCTGCTCGCGTCGCGGGGCTGCCGGTGCACATCACGGGCAGCGGGAGCACGATGTTCATCGCGTGCGAGAGCCAGGCGCAGCAGACGATCCTGGCGGCCTCGTTGCGGAAGGCGCTCGGCGAGTGCGCGGTGGTGGCTGCCCGGACAGTGGGCTGAAGTGCATGGCCAGCGGCTTCGGGAACGGGCGACCGGATCAACCGGCGCTGTGCTCGAACATGGTGCCGACCGCGCTCCAGTTGACGACGTTCCACCAGGCTTTCACGTAGTCAGCTCGCTTGTTCTGATACTTCAAGTAGTACGCGTGCTCCCACACATCCACACCGAGCAACGGGGTGACGGCGGTGACAAGGAGGTCCTGCTGGCGCTCCATCTGCTGGACCATCAGGCGCTTGGCGATGTGGTCGTAGACCAGCCATCCCCAGCCCGCCCCCTCGACCTGCACCGCGGCGGCCTCGAAGTGCTTGCGGAAGGTCTCGACGGAGCCGAAGTCGCGGACGATGGCCTGAGCGAGTTTGCCGGTTGGGTCTCCGCCGCCGCCCTGGCCCGCCGGGGCCATGGTCATCCAGAAGAGGCAGTGGTTGATGTGGCCCCCTCCGTGGAAGGCGAGCTCGCGCGACCAGTGCTTGACGAGCGCGAAGTCGCTCGCATCGCGAGCCTTTTTCAGCTCCGCCAGGGCTTTGTTGAGCCCCGTCACGTAGGCCTGATGATGCTTGCCGTGGTGGATCTCCATGGTCTGGGCATCGATGTGCGGCTCGAGGGCGTTGGTGGCGTAGGGGAGCTTGGGCAGGGCGTACTCGCCCTTGGCCGGATCCCACCCCATGGCGGCGACGAAATCATGGGCCCCCGCCCCCTGACCTCCCGCCACCGCCCCCGCCCCCGGGGCATCGCCCGCTGGCTTGCCATCCTGTGCCAGCGCCGATCCTGTTGCGAGCACGGCGACACCGGCACCGCCCAGCATCGTCAAGGCATCGCGGCGGGCAATCTTTGTCGCACAGGCTGGGGTCTCGGGCATGGGGTTTCTCCTTTGTTGAGTAGCAGGCCACTCTACCCCGCTCGCCGATGGCGCACCGGTTGACCGGTGAGGGGGCGTGAGAAAATCTCCCAGCGCCGGGTGCGGCGCGGTGCGGGGATGTCGGTACATGCAGACCTACCGGCGAACGGGTAGAAGGTTTGCCCGGTAGAGCCGGGCCCGACGGCAAACCGGGGGACGAGCGTCCTGACATCCGGGGTTCGGGTGATCCGGAGTTCCGGGTTCCGGGGTTGGTTGGAGGTTGAGTTCCGAGGTTCCGGGGGGAACCGCAGGAGTGCCTTGCATGCCCGACGTGTCATCGATCGCCAAGGAAGTCCAGCAGCACGCCGCCATCATCCGCACCCTGGTCACCGCCGTTGAGCAGGTGATCGTGGGTCAGAAGCCGATGATCGACCGGCTGATGATCGGGATGCTGTGCAACGGGCACGTGCTGCTCGAAGGAGTGCCGGGCCTGGCCAAGACGCTGACGGTCAGCACGCTGGCCCGGGCGATCGAGGCGAAGTTCGCCCGCATCCAGTTCACGCCAGACCTGTTGCCCGCCGACCTGGTGGGGACGCTGATCTACAACCCGCGGGACGGGGTGTTCACGCCGCGGAAGGGGCCGATCTTTGCCAATATCGTGCTGGCGGACGAGATCAACCGCGCCCCGGCGAAGGTTCAGTCGGCTCTGCTCGAGGCGATGCAGGAACGGCAGGTGACGATCGGGGACACGACCTACCCGCTGCCCGCGCCGTTCCTGGTGCTCGCGACGCAGAACCCCATCGAGCAGGAGGGGACCTACCCGCTGCCCGAGGCGCAGGTCGACCGCTTCATGCTGAAGCTGAAGGTGACCTATCCCAGCAAACAGGAGGAGCGCCGCGTGCTGGAGCGGATGACGCAGGCGGGCGGCGGCCCGGGCATCGAGCGGCCGGTGACCACGCTCGACGAGATCCTGACCTGCCGGAAGGTGTGCGAAGCGATCTACGTCGACGAGAAGGTGAAGGACTACGTGGTCGATGTGGTGCAGGCGACGCGGCGGCCCGAGGAGTACAAGATCGATGCCAAGCGGCTGATCGAGTTCGGGGCTTCGCCCCGAGCGACGATCGCGCTGACGGTCGCTGCTCGGGCCCACGCGTTCCTGGATGGCCGCGGGTACGTCACGCCGCAGGATGTCAAGAGCATCGCTCTGGATGTGCTGCGTCACCGCATCATCGCGACCTACGAGGCGGAGGCCGAGGGGCTGACAAGCGATGACCTTGTCAAGCGCATCCTGGATGCGGTGCCGGTGCCGTGAGGGGTTTCACCGCAGAGGCGCAGAGGACGCAGAGAAGAGCGGGGATCGTGTGTCTCATCTCTGGTGCGTCCGACGCCTGCTTCCGTGTCTGATCCGGTTTCAGCGTCTGATGTCAACGATTCCTCGAGCACAATCGCAAACCCAAGTCCACGCACGATCTGACTCTCCTCTCTGCGTCCTCTGCGACTCTGCGGTGAACCGTCATGCTGACCGAAGACCTCATCAAGAAAGTCCGCGAGCTTGAGATCGCGATGCGTCGCTCGGTGAGCGAGGTGTTCGCGGGCGAGTACTCGTCGGCGTTCCGCGGCCGCGGGATGGAGTTCAGCGAGGTCCGCGAGTACCAGCCCGGGGATGATGTCCGGACGATCGACTGGAACGTGACCGCGCGGCAGAACGCGCCGTACATCAAGCGCTACGTCGAGGAGCGCGAGCTGACGGTGATGATGGCGGTGGACCTGTCGGGTTCTGGGCGTTTCGGCAGCGTGCAGCGGATCAAGAACGAGACGGCCGCCGAGCTCTGCGGCGTGGTCGCGCTGGCCGCGGCCAAGAACAACGACAAAGTGGGGCTGGTGATCTTCACGGGCGAGGTGCACGCTTACGTGCCGCCCGCCAAGGGGCTCAAGCACGTCCTGCGCATCATCCGTGACCTGCTGGAGTTCGACCCCCAGAAGGTCGAGGGGGGCTCGCGGACGGACATCGCCTCGGCGCTCGAGTACATCGGGCGCGTGCAGCGGAGGCGTTCGATCATCTTCCTCGTGTCGGACTTCCTCGTGCCGGGCTGGGGCGTGGAGGGAGTGCCGTGGCTTGCGCGAACATCGTGGAACGACCGGGCGGAGTCGGGCAAGCCCGGCACCGACCGGCTTGAGACGGCGTTCCGCGTGCTGACGCGGCGGCATGATGTGATCGCGGCGTGTGTCGCTGATCCGCGGGAGCACGTGCTGCCCCCCGCAGGGGCCGGGCTGATCGAGCTTGAGGATGCGGAGACGGGCGAGCGGCTGGTGTTCGATGCTTCAAGCCGGCGTGTGCGGCGAGAGTTCGAGCGCCTGGCCCGGGCTCGAAAGGACGCCCTGACGGACCGATTCCGGCGTCTGGGGGTCGACCACCTGGATGTGACGACGCACGAGCCATATGTGCACGCGCTCATCGAGCTTTTCAGGAGGAGGGAGCGTCGCCGGTGAAGCGATCGCTGACCATGCTGTGCATCGCGGGGGCGATTGGGTCGGCGACCGTCGTGCCCGGCTGCGACCGCGCGTCGCGCGAGCAGGCCGCGGTGGTACAGGAGAAGTCGGCGAGCGGCCTCACGGCTCGCGTGTCGCTGGACCGCGCCGCGATCTCGACGGCCGAGCGTGCGGTGCTCACGATCGATACCACGACGCCCGCGGGCTGGGAGCCGCAGGTGGTTGATCTCGCCGGGTTTCTGCCCGAAGGGTTGACGCTCGTCGAAGCCCGCCCGGAAACGCGGCGCGGCGGGGGCGCGGCCGCTCTGACGCTTCGCCGCGAGTACGTCATCGAGCCGTTCCTGGATGGCAAGTTCGAGATCAAACCGATCGAGATTGTGGCGAGCAAGCGGGTCGCCGCGGGCGTGCCGTCGGATGCGCCGCCCGAGGCGGTATCGGTCACGACGGATCCGATCGCTCTTGAAGTGGCCTCGGTGCTCAAGCAGGGCGAGACCGACCTGGCGGCGACCAAGGGTGTGGTCGATCCGCGCGAGCCGACCCCGTGGCTGCTGATCGGGCTCGGGGGGGCGGCGCTGCTGATGGGCGCGGGCGTGACCGCGTGGCTGCTGATGCGCAAACGCGAGGTCGTTGCCCCGCCGCCGGTGCTGGTGCCCGCGCACGAACTGGCGCTGCGGCGGCTCGACGGCCTGATGGCCAAGAGGCTCGTCGAGTCCGGGCGCTTCGAGCCGTTCTACGCCGAGGCATCGTGGATTTTGCGCACGTACATCGAGGATCGCTTCGGGCTGCACGCCCCCGACCGGACGACGGAGGAGTTCCTGCAGGAATCGCGCACTTCCGCCGTGCTGGTTGATGAGGATGTGCGGGTGCTGGAGCGCTTCATGGGGCACGTGGATCTGGTGAAGTTCGCGGCGGTGACGCCCAGCGAGCGCGAGGCGCAGAGCGTGGCCGGCACGGTGCGCGAGTTCATCGAGCGCACGCGGGCGGCCGACAAGCTCGTTGAAGAGGTCGTGCAGCAGGAAGTCGCGGCCGCGGCGGGGGAGGTCGCGGCATGACTTTCGGCACCCCCTGGGCACTGGCGTTGATAGTGCTGGTTCCGCTGCTCGTGTGGTGGAGCGGGCGACGCCGCGCGCGGGCGGTCGTGGTCTACTCCAGTCTTGGTCTGGTCGTGCCGCTGGGCCGCACGTGGCGGCAGCGGCTCCGCTGGTTGCCCGTTGCGATGCTTGCCCTGGGGATGATTGCGCTGATCATCGCGCTGGCCCGCCCGCGTTACGGCGTGGGGGAGGTGCGCACCACCGCCAACGGGTCGGCGTTGCTGATGGTCGTTGATCGTTCGGCGTCGATGGGGCTTCCATTTGAGTTCCAGGGTCAGATGGGTCGGCGGATCGATGCGGTGAAGGTCGTGTTCAAGGAGTTCATCGAGGGCAACGGCCGCGACCTGGCGGGGCGGCCCGAGGACCTGATAGGGCTTGTCGCCTTCGCGCGTTTCGCGGACACCATCTGCCCGCTGGTCCGCATCCACGAGACACTGGTTCAACTGGTCGAGAAGATGGAACTGGCCGACCAGCGCTGGGAGGGCGGCACCGCGATCGGTGACGGGCTGGCGCTAGGCGCGACGCGGCTGAAGAAGGCTGAAGAAGATCTGCTTGCTCGTGAGAAGAACCCGCAGGACCCCGAGTTCACGATCAAGAGCAAGGCGATCGTGCTGCTGACGGATGGCGACGAGAACGTGGGCGATGTGGATGCCCGATCCGCCTCCGAGATGTGCGAAGAGTGGGGGATCAAGATCTACGCCATCGGGATCGGCGATGACCGGGGCGGCTTCATCGAGACCCCCGCGGGCCGGCTCGCCGTCCCGCGCGGCGGCGGCTTCGATGAGCAGTTGATGAAGGACATCACGACCAAGACGGGTGGCAGGTACTGGCGGGCCGACACCGGCGAAGCACTGCGACGGATCTACGCCGAGATCGATGCGCTCGAGAAGACGGAGATCAAGAGCAAGGAGTTCACTTCCTACCGCGAATCGTTCGCGCCGTGGGCGGCCGCGGGCGCGGGTCTGCTGGCGGCTTCAATGTTCCTTTCCGCCACGATTTTCCGGAGGTCTCCGTGAAGTTTGAGACCTACGAGTGGCTGGCGGGGCTGTGGCTGGTCCCGGTGCTGGCGGCGGTGGCGGCCTACGCGGTGGTTCGTCGCCGGGCCATGCTCCGGCGGTTTGTTGATTCGGGGCTCGCGCCGTTGATGTCGCGGCATGTCAGCCCGGCGCGGCAGGGGATCAAGGGTGGTCTGCTGGTGCTGGCGGTGGGGCTCACGGTGTTCGCGCTGGCACGGCCGCAGTGGGGGGCCACGCCGCAGGAGATCCGCCGCAAGGGTCGTGATGTTTGCTTCATCATCGATGTGTCGCGGAGCATGCTCGCCGAGGACCTCGCGCCCAACCGTCTGGAGCGCACCAAGCTCTGGGTGCAGGATGTGCTGAACTCGGCCCAGGGCGACCGCGTGGCGGTCATGGCCTTCGCGGGGGTGCCGAGCGTGAAATGCCCGCTCACGCACGACTATGGGTTCGCGACGATGGCGCTGCGCGACCTCTCGCCCGCGAGCGTGCCGCGCGGAGGCACGCTCATCGGTGACGCGGTGCGCATGGCGCTCACCGAGGTGTTCGATGAGAAGGACACATCGTTCAAGGACATCATTCTGATCACCGACGGCGAAGATCAGGAGAGTTTCCCTGTGGAAGCGGCCAAGGCCGCCGGGCAGAAGGGTGTGCGCATCATCGCGGTGGGTATCGGGGATGAGAACGTCGGCCGCCCGATCCCGATCACCGACCCGAACACCGGCCAGCGACGGCTGCTGGCCTACCAGGGGCAGACGGTGCTGTCGAAGCTGGACGGCCCGACGATGCGGCAGATCGCCGATGCCACGCCGGGCGGGCGCTACTTCAACGTGGCGACCGGGACCATCGAGCTGGATAACGTCTACGCCACCCTGGTCCGTCAGGCCGAGCAGCGGGAACTGGAGACCCGCGATGCGGTACGCCTTGAAGAGCGGTTCCAGATTTTCCTGGGCCTGGCGCTGGTCCTGGTGATGATCGAGCGACTGATCTCGGAGCGTAAGCGATGAACGAACACCGCACGGCACCGGCCCGCAGCACAAAGCGATTCGGAGCATTGCGCTCCGGCGCGATCGCGCTCGCCGTTGCCTGCGCGATCTGCTCGAATGCTCTCGCGTCCGCGCCGCGCGAGGCGAGGCAACTCGTGCGGCAGGGCAATACGGCTCTTCGCGGCGGCGATGCCGAGGGGGCGTTGAAGACGTATCAACAGGCTCTGGAGGCGGATCCCGATTCGCTGGAAGCCAAGTTCAACAAGGGGGTCGCCGAGTACGCCGCCAAGAACTCCGAGGGCGCTCGGGACCAGTTCCGGCTCGTGGATGCATCGGGCGGCAACCCCGAGCTTGCGGCCGCGGCCCGGTACAACCTGGGGATCATCGAGAGCGCGGACGCGAGCAAGGGCGAGGGGGAGGCTCCCGCGCTGCCGGACAAGGTGCTCGAACGTCTCAAGGGCGCCGCCGGGTTGTTCCGCTCTTCGCTTGACCTTGCGCCGCGGGACCCCGATGCCGCTCGCAACCTCGAGCTCACGCGCCGCCGGATCAAGGATGTTCAGGACTACATCAAGCAGCAGCAGAACATGCAGCAGGCGATGCAGGACCTCAAGGACAAGCTCGATCAGAACCAGAAGGATCAGCAGCAGCAGGCCCAGCAGTCTCAGCAGCGCCAGGATCAGCAGCAGAAACCCACCGAGCAGGACAAGCAGGAGCAGCAGAAGTCGTCTGAGGCCACTCAGCAGGCCGCCGAGCAACTGCAGCAGATGATGGAGCAGAATCAGGATCTCCAGCAGCAGGCCCAGCAGAGCGACGACACTAAAGGCGGTGCCCAGCAGCAACAGCAGCAGCAGATGCAGATGGAGCAGGCCCGGCAGTCGCTGGATGAGGCTCGCGAGGCACAGGAGCGGGCCGAGCAGGCTCAGCAGAAGGGTGAGGCCGGCGAGGCACAGAAGGCCCAGCAGGAGGCCGCCGAAAAACTCCAGGAGGCGCTCCAGAAGCTCGGGGCCAAGAGCCAGGGCGACCAGAAAGAAGACAAGGAGTCGCAGCAAGAGCAGGGCGAGCAGGAAGAGCAGCAGGACGAGGGCGAGCAGGAAGAACAGCAGCAGGCCCAGGAGCAGCAGGAACAGCAGGCCCAGGAGGGCAAGGATCAGATGGGCAATGAGGGCGGCAAGGAGCAGCCGACAGATCAGCGGATGGCGCGCATACTTGAGAAGGAGAAGCGCGACCGCGAGTATCGCCAGGAGATGCTCCGCCGCCAGATGTCGCGCAACGCTCCTGTGGAGAAGGACTGGTGAGCCACACCGCCGCGACAATCTTGAGCAATGGTGCTCGCCGGGCTCTCGTCGCGGCGCTGGCGTTGCTTGTCCTTGTCACCCTTCCTGCGACGGCCTCCGGTCAGGTCGTGGTCCGGGCCGATGTGAACGATCGCCGTGTCTTCGTGGGCCAGCCCTTCCCGGTCGACATCGTCGTCCAGGGCGCGAGCGAGGTGCCCGCGCCGAGCATCCCGGCGATCGATGGCTTTGAGATCAGCTACGTGGGCGGCGCCGACGAGTCGCGGTCCTCGATCACGATCATCAATGGTGTCCGGCGCGAGTTCAACGAGAAGTCCTACCGCCATCGGTTCCAGTTCATCGCGACGCGCCCGGGAGAACTGGCGATCCCCGCGATCCGCGTCATGGTTGAGGGGCAGGAGCACCTCACCTCGCCCACCCAGATCAGCGTGACTCCGCCGCAGAAGGACAGTGATGTCAAGCTGTGGCTCAGTGTCGACAATGAGTCGCCGTTCGTCGGCGAGCCGGTGCGGGTCCGCCTGATGCTGGGGCTGCGGCGCAACGGGGTGCGTCTGGCTTTCTCGATCCCGGGAATCGCCGACAACTTCGACCTGATCGACCCCGAGCCCTTCTCGCAGCGGCAGATGCAGACGGTCTTCAACATCCTCGGCGCTGACCTGCCCGTCGAGCGTGGCACCAAGCGCGAGGGTGAGGATGAGTGGGCGACCTTCTCCGCCGAACGGATCGTGATCCCGCGCCGGTCTGGGGCGATCACGCTGGGCCCGGCGACGGTCGATGCCGAGGTCGAGACCCGCCCGGCCGAGACGATCTTTGACCGCCGTCAGACGCGCCGGACCGTGGTTCCCAGCGACCCGCTCACCATCAACGTGAAGCCGCTGCCGGACAAGGGGCGGCCCGGCAACTTCAACGGGCTGGTGGGCCGCTACAGCATCTCCGCGACGGCGACACCGCTCGAGGTCGGCGTGGGCGATCCGATCAATCTGGAGATCCGCGTGACGGGCCCGCTGCCCGGCGCGGTGCCCGAGCCCGCACTGGATCGTCAGGACTCCCTCGCCGGTTCGTTCCGCCTGACCACCGAGGGCCAGTCGGCAACGACCGAGGGCCGGACGCGCATCTTCCGCAAGACCCTGCGCGTGGCTCGCGAAGATGTGAGCGAGATCCCTCCGATCGAGCTCCCCTATTTCGACACCAAGAGCGGCGAGTACGTGGTGGCGCGGAGCGCCGCCATCCCTTTGACGGTGCGGGCGACGCGCGTGATCACCGCCGCCGATGCGCAGGGGGAGAGTTCGAGCGGCGCTTCGATCGCGGCCGCGGTCGAGGACAAGGTGGGTGGGATCGCCTTCAACTACGAGGGTGCCGAGCTGCTCGCGGATCAGTCCTTCGATGTGCGCAGCGTGCTGCGATCCCCCCTTGGACTCGCGGCGATCGCCGGGCCGCCCGCGTTGTACACGGCGGCCGGGGCGGTCATCCTGCTCCGTCGCCGCGCCGGGAGCGAGACATCCGCTCAGCGCCGCCGCCGACTGCTGACTGAAGCCCGCGCTGCGCTGACAGCGCTTTCAAGCGAATCGAAGCCTTCCGATGCGGCGGCGGCCATCTCATCGGCGGTGCGGAAGGTGGTGGGTGCTCGCCTGAACATTCGAGGTGACGGGCTGACCGCACGCGAAGCCGAAGATGCGCTCGTGGCCGCGGGAATGAGCGGGGCCGCCGAGCGTGCCCGCGCCATCCTGGAAACCTGCGATGCAGCGCTTTACGGCGGGCTTGCGCCGGAGCGCATCCACAGTCTGCGCGATGATGCGGGCGATCTCATCGAAACGATCGATCGCGCGAACGGGGGTGCCGCGTGAGCATCACCCACGGCAGCGTGAACATGGCTCGATCGCGTGTTCTTCGGCTGCTCCTCATCCCCGTTCTGCTCATGTGCCTTGGCTTTCAGCCCGCGCTCGCCGCGCTTCCCCGGGAACAACAAGAGGCGCTGCTCGCCGAGGCATCCAAGCAGTTCGCCCAGGGGGCGGGCCTGATCGAGAAAGACCGGGCCAAGGGGCTTGAGGCCCTCGATGCATCCATCACGGCCTTTTCGCGGCTCGTGGATGAGGGCGGGATCAGCAACGGCCGACTTTTCTACAACCTCGCGAACTCGTACCTGCTCCGCGGCGACCTGGGCCGTGCGATCCTGAACTACCGTCGAGCGGAGCGCTTGATGCCCGGCGATCCCAACCTGGTACAGAACCTCGCGTACGCGCGCTCGCGCGTGACAACGCGGATCGATGCCGCGGCCGACCGCCGCGTTCGTTCGGCGCTGCTGTTCTGGCACGAGGGCATCCCAGCGCGGGTGCGCTTCTGGGCGTTCGCGCTGGCCAACGCCGCCGCGTGGGGGCTGGGGCTCTTGGGGCTGATCGGCTTCGTCCGCGGGCGTGGGTGGTGGCTCGCGGGCGGGGCGGGCGTGGTGGCTGCGATCCTGGGTGTGTCGCTGGGGGTCGATGCATCGGGCTCCGGCAAGGCGGTCGATGCCGTCGTCACGGCGCAGCAGGTCATCGGCCGCAAGGGGCCCGATGAGAACGCCTACGAGCCTTCGTTCACCGAGCCGTTATCGGGCGGGGTCGAGGCGAGGCTGGTCGAGACTCGTCCAGGTTGGACGCTCCTGAGCCTCGCGGATGGTCGGCAGACGTGGGTTCCTTCGAGCGCTGCCGAAGCCATCTCGATGCCCTGATCCGCCAGCACATGCTCCGCTACCATCACCGGTTCGTTCCGGGAAAGGAGGCGGTGATGCGCGTTTCTCGTTCGTCCCTTGCGTTTGGGCTCCTCGCTGTGGGTGGCATTGGGGTCGCGCAGCTATCGATGCCCGCTCGTGCCGAAGAAGCGCCGGCCCCGCCGGCCTCGGCACCGGCTCCACGCGCTGCCTGCAAGAAGGAGTGGACCTACGCCTGGGGCGATGATGCCAAGTGGGCCCGGATCCAGGGGCAACTCGACAAGCCCGCCAAGGCCTTCACCGTCGGCTCGTGGATCAACGGCGATCAGAGTCTGGACAAGCTCAAGGGTAAGATCGTGGTGGTGCAGTTCTGGGCCACCTGGTGCCGGCCTTGCCGGGCATCGGTGCCGAGCACCAACGCGCTGCAGGAGACCTACAAGGACCGCGGCGTTCAGGTGATCGGCGTGTGCAACAGCCAGGAGCGCAGCGGCGGCACGATGCCCGCCGCGGTGGAAGCCACGGGCATGAAGTACCCCACCGCGCAGGACCAGACGGGCCGGTCGGCCGCGGATTGGGGAGTGACGTGGTGGCCCTACTACTTTGTGGTCGACCGGCAGGGTGTCATCCGGGGTGCCGGGCTGACGCCGAGCGGGGTGCAGGAGATGATCGAGGCTCTGTTGAAGGAGCAGCCCCAGAGCTGATGGGCATTGCCTTTGCGACCGATAGGAACTGAGTTCACGAACTGCGAGTGCTTCCCGGCGTCATCATGCCCATCGTCGTGCAAAAATTCGGCGGCTCGTCCGTCGCGGATCTCTCCAAGATCCGCGCGTGCGCCGAGCGTACGCTCGAAGAGCGGGCCCGGGGGAACTCGGTCATCGTCGTCGTTTCCGCAATGGGCAAGACGACCGATGGCCTGCTCGCCATGGCTCGCGAGGTGATGGAGGCTCCGCCCAAGCGCGAGCTCGACATGCTGCTGTCCACGGGCGAGCAGATCTCGATCGCGCTGTTCGCGATGACCCTGGAAGCGATTGGCCAGCCCGCGATCAGCTTCACGGGCGGTCAGATCGGCATGACCACGGATGATGTGTACACCAAGGCCGCGATCGTGGAAGTGGGGGCCGATCGGCTGAAGCGGGCGCTGGCCGAGGGCAGGGTCGCGGTGGTCGCGGGGTTCCAGGGGGTGACGGCGGGGGGCGACATCACGACGCTGGGCCGCGGGGGCAGCGACACCACAGCGGTGGCCGTCGCGGCCGCGGTGCGGGCGAACGTGTGCGACATCTTCACCGATGTGGACGGGGTGTACACCGCCGACCCGCGCATCGTCCCGACCGCTCGCAAGCTGCGCACGATCTCGTACGAGGCGATGCTCGAGATGGCCTCGCTGGGCGCGAAGGTGATGCACGACCGGTCGATCAAGTTCGGCGCGCTGTACAAGGTCCCGATCCACGTCCGCCACAGCCACAAGACCGATGCGGGCACGCTCATCTGCCCGGAGGAACAGCAAGTGGAAAAGATGGAACTGACCGGCGCAGCGCTCAAGCAGAACCTCGGGCGCGTGACGCTGACAGCGCTCCCTGATTCGCCGGGCGTCGCGGCCCGCGTGTTCGCGTGCCTGGCCGAGGCGAGCATCACGGTGGATGACATCATCCAGACGGTCACTGGCAGCGGGACCGCCACGATGTCGTTCACCGTCGAGCACAACGACCTGGCGGATATCCGCCCGGTGCTCGACGGCCTGCTGCGGGAGATCGGGGGCGGCCAGGCCACGATCGATGTCGGGTTCTCGAAGGTCTCGGCGGTGGGTGTTGGGATCCGCAGCCACGCCGCCACGGCCGCCCTGATGTTCCGGGCGCTGGCGGATGCAGGGATCAACATCGCCAACATCACGACCAGCGAGATCAAGATCAGCGCGATCATCAACAAGGCCGATGGCGAGCGGGCCCTTCGGGTGGTTCATGATGCATTTGCTCTTGGCGAGGGCGGCTGAGGTACGGGCCCGCGGCGGCACCGAATCCCCAGTGGGTAGAGGGGTTTGGATCGGTCAGCCTGCTGGGGAGTTATGCTGCCGGGCAGTGAACGGGTGCTGACGCACACGCTCCGTGGGATGGGTGGACCAAACGCCGTGCTTGTTTCATCAAAGCGACCGCGCAACTTGGCATGGCACCACGCCGGTCCCCTTTTGTTCGGGGATTGGGGCACCAGCCGCCTGTACGTTCTGGGTCTGGCGTTCTTCTATACGGCGCACGCCTCGGCGATCTACCTGGTGGCGATGTCGCTGCTGATGACGGCTGTCGCCTGGGCGTACTCGATCATCTGCCGGTGCTTTCCCGACGGCGGCGGTGTCTACACAGCCGCCAGACAGATCCATCCGGTTCTGGCGGTCGTCGGGGCGACGCTGCTGGTCTGCGACTACGTCGTCACCGCGTCGCTCTCGACCCTGGAGGCGATGCACTACTTCGGCTGCCCCGAGGGGCCGGGCGGGTGGCTGATCGTCGGCACCTCGTGCGTGGTCATCGCGTGCATCGGCGCGATCAACTGGTTCGGTGCCAAGTCGTCCGGGAGTCTTGCGCTCATCGTGGCGACGGCGGCGGTGCTGGTCTCACTGATCCTCGCCGTCGCCTGCATCCCGCTGTTCATCGAGGGGCTCCAGACGGTCTCGCTGGGCGCACAGCAGCCGGCGTGGGACCGCTGGCGCAGCTTTGTCCACATCGTGCTGGCCCTCTCGGGGGTCGAGGCGGTGGCGAACATGACCGGCATCATGAAGGAGCCGGTCGCACGCACCTCGCGGCGCACCATCTGGCCCGTGCTCATCGAGGTCGCGATCCTCAACCTGATCTTCGGCGTGGCGCTCAACGGCATCCCGGCGCTCAAGCCCGTCACCATCCCCGACGCCATCACGCACGCCGGTGCCACACCTCCCGCTGAAGTCAACGAGTACCTCACTACCGCGATGAACGTCCTGGCCCAGCAGACCATGCCGGGCTGGTTTGCGCTCATCGCGGCGATGGTCTTCGGGCTGCTGCTGCTTTCCGCCGCCAACACCGCGATCGGCGGGATCATTTCCGTCCTATACGCGATGGCCCGGGACCGCGAACTGCCCCGTGGGCTGACCAGGCTGAACTATTCGGGTGTCCCGCTCATCCCGCTGGCCATCGGCGCGTCGACCCCGATCATCGTGCTGCTGATCGAGCGCGACGTGAAGCACCTGGCGGACCTCTACGCCGTGGGCGTGGTCGGCGCGATCACGATCAACGTCCTCTCGTGCACCTTCAACAAGAAGCTGCCCATCACGCGCGGCCAGCGCGCCGGGATGCTCACGCTGGGCGGCATCCTCGCGTGCGTCGAACTGACGATCATCGCCACCAAGCTCCACGCCGCCATCTTCGCGGGCGGGGTCATCGTCGCGGTCCTCGTCACCAGGCACATGCTCCACGCCCAGAAGCGCCTCGAGGGCGAGCCGCTGATGGAGCCCGACACCGGCTGGATCACAGAGGTCGATCGCGGGCCTGTGGACCTTTCTTCCGATCGCCCGCGCATCCTGCTCGCGGCTCGCGGACGCTTCCAGGCCGAGTACGCCGTCGACCTCGCGCGCAAACGCGGCGCCACCCTCTTTGCCATCCACATCCGCACCCTGCGCGTCTCGGATCAGGCCCCCGGCCAGACGATCCGTCTGCAGGACGATCACGACAGCCTCGAAGCCCTGGGCACCGTCGCGATGCTCGCACGCACCGCGGGTGTCCCCTTCGTCCCCATCTACGTCTGCAGCCCGGACATCGCCGAAGAGATCCTTGACTACTGCGCGACCTTCGGCTGCGACACGCTCATCATGGGCAAGACCACAAGACGAACCTTCGCCCGCGCCCTGAGCGGGGACATCATCTCCGAAGTCGCGTCACGACTCCCCGAAGGGGTCTCGCTCATCATCCGCGACCCGCGCGCGCGTGGCGTTGAGAAGCCGGAAGCCTGAGGGTCCCTTTGACCTTGACGCGATCTTCTCGGTTGGAGTTGATCTAGGATCACGCGATGCCCAGACCGTCCGCCGATGCAGCCTCGCGATCAGCCAAAGTCGCTCCGGCGCGCAAGGGTGCACGCCGCATGGCCGACGTCGCGCCGGCAGCGCTTCGGAGGATGAACAACGGCGAGATCGAGACCGCGAGCCTCGCCGAGTTCCTCTCCGTTGACATGGGGGTGCTGATGCGCGCTGTCGCGCCGGATGCCGGCGACGATGCGCCGGGGCTTGTTCGAAGCGCGGGCGGAGTTGTTCAGCGGATGAGCACGGCGGGGAGGCTGCTGGTCCAGCGGCTGGGGCCGGGCGCGGTTCCGCGATTCGCAACGCACGCATCCGATGTCGTCCGCGGCTGGGCTTGCTACATGGTCGCGGCTCGCGAGCGTCGATCTCTGCCGCAACGGCTGGCGGAGGTGAGACGGCTGGCCGACGACCCGAACTCCGGCGTGCGGGAATGGGCGTGGATCGCGCTGCGGCCGCACATCGCGGCCGATCTGCCCGCCGCGATCGGGCTGCTGGAGCCTTGGACCTCTGAGGGGTCGGCCAACCTGCGCAGGTACGCGACTGAGATCACCCGCCCGCGGGGTGTCTGGTGCTCGCACATCGATGCACTGAAGCGGGACCCCGCCCCCGCGGTCTCGCTGCTCGAGCCGCTCCGAGCAGACCCGACCAAGTACGTCCAGGACTCGGTGAGCAACTGGCTCAACG
Organism: Phycisphaerales bacterium; assembly: GCA_044369085.1. GTDB lineage: Bacteria > Planctomycetota > Phycisphaerae > Phycisphaerales > UBA1924 > JAEUIV01. Next base: position 27,954 of record JBIPMO010000001.1, on the reverse strand, counting down.
ACGCGGCAAAGAGCCAGCCCGACTGGGTGAGGAGCCTGTGCGCCCGCTGGCTCAAGGAGAGTCGGTGCAAGCCGACCGAGCGCATCTGCCGCCGTGCGGTGCGGAGCATCTAGCTGCGAACCGAGCCGAGCCGGGGCCGGGGCCGCGGGGCCCGCACCGATGACCTACCATCTGACTGCTCACCCAGGAACCAGCGCATGCAGGGCAACAACAGCCAGCTCATCATTTTCCTGATCGTGATGGCGTTCTCAGCGCTGTCGTGGGTCATCGGGTACCTCAAGGAGCAGTCCCGGATCAAGAAGGCCAAGGATGAGCAGAAACGGCGGTTCGAGGAATCGCTGCGGACCGGTCGCCCCGTCGATGAGCCCGTCCGCGCCAAGGATCCCGCAGCGGACCTTGCAGCGCGTCGCCAGGCGCAGTTGCAGGAGCTCCGCCGGCAGCAGGTGGAGGAGCGCGCGCGGGCCCAGGGGGGCGTGGTGGTGGTGCGCGGGCCATCGCCCGGAAACTCCGGCGGCGCCGGCATCCCGGGCACGTTGGGCGTTCCGGGCCCCCAGCAGCCGCAGCGCCCTGCACGTGGTCAGGTCGTAATCCAGCGCGGCCCGAACGCCGGTGCCCAGCGGACACAGCGTCGGGACCCGCAGCAGCCGCCCGTTCGCGCCAAGGAAACCCAGCCCCCGACGTTCGCGAGCGGGAACGAGCCTGCCATGCTTCAGGCGCGTCGACTGCGGGAGCAGTCCGAGCGTGAAGCCGCGGCGCAGATGGCCTCACGGATCGAGGCTCGCGATGCGGAACGCCGCGCGGCAGAACTGGCAGCGCAGGATCGCGATCGTCGCCTGGCGGCGGCCTCATCGCGCGCCGCATCGGCGGCCAAGCCGCTCGGAGGGGCCCGCGGGCTGATTTTCGATAAGTCCGGGGCCGCGACCTCGGAGTCGCTGAGGCGAGCGATCGTGCTCGCGGAGGTCTTTGGCCGCCCGGTCAGCGATCGGTAGCGGCCCGTTCGGATCGCTCGCCACGATTACCGCATCGCAAACGGCGCCTTCACTGCCGTCAGCCCGTGAGCCTGGGCAACCGGCTTGTTGTACAGGTTGCCCGCATCCATGTTGATCGCCATGGCAAAGCCGACATCCTCATCGGCCATGGCGTGGGCCCCGCGTGCCGCGAGCCGCAGCACCCATGGCAAGGTGGCGTTGGTGAGAGCCTGCGTGCTGGTCCGCGGGACGGCCCCCGGGATGTTGGCTACGCAGTAGTGGATCACCTCATCGACCTTGTAGATGGGGTCGGCGTGGGTGGTGGGCCGGCTGGTCTCCACGCACCCGCCCTGATCGATCGAGACATCGACGATGACGCTGCCCGGGGGCATGGTCTTGAGGTCGGCGCGCGAGATCAGGTGCGGCGCCTTGGCGCCGGAGATCAGAACGCCGCCGACCACGAGGTCGGACGATTTGATCGCCTCGCGGATCGCGTGCGGCTCGGAGTAGGTCGGGTGGACGTTGGGCGGCATGACCTCGTCGAGGTACCGCAGGCGATCGAGGTTGATGTCGGTGACGATGACGTTGGCGCCCAGCCCCGCGGCCATGCGAGCGGCGTTGATGCCCACGACACCCCCGCCGAGCACGAGCACATTGGCCGGGGGAGTGCCCGTGACCCCGCCGAGCAGGATGCCGCGGCCGCCCTGCGGACGCTCGAGATACTTGGCACCTTCCTGCACGCTCATTTTGCCCGCGACTTCGCTCATGGGTGTCAGCAGGGGAAGCGTCACGCGGCCCTGCGACCCTGGCTGCTCGAGTGTTTCGTAGACGACGGCGGTGATGCCGGACTCCAGGCACCCCACGGTCAGCGCCTTGTCGGCCGCGAAGTGGAAGTAGGTGAACACCTGTTGCCCGCGGCGCATCATCGAGATCTCGCGCGGCTGGGGCTCCTTGACCTTGACGATCAGCCCCGCCTCGCCCCAGACCCGTTCGGCACCGCTCACGATGGTCGCCCCGGCACGGGTGTAGTCCTCGTCCTCGTAGCCGGACCCTCGCCCGGCTCCGCTCTGGATCAGGACGGTGTGCCCGTCCCTCCGGAGGAGTTCGACACCCACGGGGCGCATGCCGACCCGGTACTCGTCCTGCTTCACTTCCGCGGGCACGCCGACGATCATGGGTCAATCTCCGAAAGGGGGGTAAACGGGCCGCCCGGCAAGCGTAACGGGAAACCGTGAGGTCGAGGGAGGCTTCCGGCATCCGCGGGGCGATTTCACCGTTAGAATCCCCCTGCCCGTCTGCAACTTCCGGGCCTGTGATTCCCCATCCGCCGCAGGAGTCTCCTCCCGTGTCACTGCGAAAGAACTTGAGCGCGGCCCTCGCCGCCGGCGTCGCCCTCGTGCTGTTGTCCTCGTCTCCCTCGGCCGCGCGGCAGGGAGAGGCCGCCGCCAACCCGGTCGCGGCCTTCAACGCGAGCATCGCCGCGTCGGGCACCAAGGACCTGACTCCCGAGCTTTTCCCCGCCCTGGCCGCGATGGAGCCGCCGCCCGCCGAGATCGACCTGCGCGACGCCTCCCTGATGACCAGCGAATCCGAAGGCTGGTCGGCGTGGGAGACGTGGGCCAAATCCGAGAAGCAGCAGGCCGTCATCGCCGCTCTGAAGAAGGTGACGGACCCCAAGGGCAAGTGGGCGTTCAACCTGAAGTACGGCGAGGCCGCCGCCGACCCCGCATGGGTGAAGGCGGGGCTCTACGTCGATCTGGGCAAGCCCGAACTGCTCGCGGCGGCCAACAACGGTCTGCGATACCTCGAAGCGTTCGACAACATGCTGCTCCTGCTGACGGTCGAGGCCGAGCGCCTCGCGGTGCAGAAAGAGCCCAAGGCGCTCGTGGAGACGATGGTGGCGTGGGTCCGCTTCGGTCGCGCCGTGGCCGACCGCCCCTTCCATCGGGAGATGCTCTGGGCCGGTCGCGCGATGATCGACGGGCTCGAGCGCCTCCGTGACATCGCGTGCCTCCACCGCGACGTGCTGCGCGTCGAGGACGCGCGCTACGCCGTGGACGAGCTCGACCTTCGGGCGATCCTCCCCGGGCGTGTCCGCTTCCCGACCGGTGAGAAGCAGGCCCTGCAGCAGCTCATGGCCCTGACGATCGAGGACCGCGGCGGCGTGAAGCCGGGCATCTTTGCGGCGACGATGGCGGGCATCTCGTCGCATGGGAGGGCCGTGAACCGCTTCGCGCAGGCGGGCTACTGGGCGGGGATCGAGGCCCAGCACGCGGGCTGGTTCGACACTCGCGACCAGATCGAGAAGGTCTACGGCGACTGGGAGAAGCGCTGGAACCTCAACAACATGTTCGATCCCTACATGGACCAGCCGGAAGACTGGACGAAAACCGACATCGCCAAGTTCGCGATGGTCCACGAGGTCCTGCAGGGCATGGACCTGTTGTTTGACCTGCGAGCGGTGCTTCAGACCGAGCTCGCGGGCACTCGCACCTCGATGGCGATTGTCGGGTACCGCGCCGGGATGAAGGACTGGCCGCCGGTGCTCCCCGCCGTTCAGCCGAGATACATCCAGAAGCTCGACTTTGATCCTTGGTTCTTCGAGTCGGAGCGCGAGCAGCGGCTTGACTTTCGGTACTTCGTCCCGATCCGCGATGAAGACTTCGGAGAGCGGGAAGAGAAGAAACCCCGGGCCGTGCGCGTCAACATGGGCCCGGCAACGCCGTCGACGGCGCCCGCCGCACAGGCGGCTCCGGACGCCGCTGCTGAAAAGAAGGACAGCCCCAAGGGCCCCGGAGGCTTCGGCACGGGGGATGAAGATGTCCCGGTGGATGACAAGCCCGACATCAAGATCGCCAGCCCGAGCGCCAATCGCCCGCTCTTGTACACGGGCGAAGCGGTGCGTCGCGGTCAACCGTTCGAGGTGGGGATCGATCAGACGGAGTTCATCCTGTTCTCCGTCGGCCCGGACGGGAAGTCCGGGTATGCCGACTCGGTCGGGTACGGCGGGAGCGATGTGCTGATCTGGCCCCCGATCCTCAACCTTGAGCGCCGCGCCATCAAAGGCGGGCTGATCCAGGCCGGTCGCTCGTTCAGCCCGTACGAAGCGGTCAGCCTGCGCAACTTCCACTTCCAGCTGCTCGGCCCGATCGCGTCCCAGGTTTACGACAAGGGTTCGGGCAAGATCGATATGCCCAAGCTCCGCGAGCTGTGGGCCAAGGCCATCGAAGACGAGGTCCGCAGGCTTTACTCCGGTGAGGCCGAACTCGCCGGGCTGAACGCCGCGCTCGCGATGGTCTCCGGCATGGATCAGGGGATGCTCATGCAGGCCACCAAGTCGCTGATCGATCTCCCCGACGCGGCGCCGATCATCGAGCGCGATGCTCAGCAGTTCGGGCTGACCAGCACCGAGGTCAAGGAGCTGGTCATCAAGGCCAGCGATGAGGGGATCAAATCCAAGGAGTCCGTCGCCCTGCGCGAGAAGGTCAAGGGCGGCGCCAAGCTCACCGTTGACGACATGCTCGGCACGGTCAAGGCGAGCGTGGAGATGTTCACCCAGCCCGCCTTCGAGCCGTACATCAAGAAGATTCTCGAGCACATGGCCGCCCAGCCGGCCGCCGAGAAGGCCAAGTAGTCATGGAAGCAAGCATCACGCTCGACGGTTCATCCTGAAACGAAACGCAGCGCAACCGAAGGATCCACATTGACCGCAACCGCCCCTGGCCACGCACACAAGCTCGTCGTCATCGGCTCCGGCCCCGCGGGCTGGACGGCGGCGATCTACGCCGCACGCGCCAATCTCGAACCGGTCGTCTATATCGGGGTCGCCAAGAACGATCCCGGCCCGGTGCTGCCGGGCGGGCAGCTCATGCTCACCACCGAGGTCGAGAACTACCCCGGCTTTCCCCACGGCGTGACGGGCCCGGAGATGATGGAGCACTTTCAGAAGCAGGCCGAGCGCTTCGGGACCAAGGTCATCAGCGAGGACATCGTGTCCTGTGATTTCTCCGGGCGTCCCTTTGTTCTTCAGACAAGCGGCGGGGTGGCCGTGCACGCGCACGCGGTGATCATCGCCACCGGCGCGGTCGCCAACTGGATCGGTCTTCCCAACGAGATGCGCCTGGCCCGCGCGGGCGGCGGGGTCTCGGCGTGCGCGGTCTGCGACGGGGCGCTCCCCGCGTTCCGCAAGCAGCCCGTCGCCGTGGTGGGCGGCGGGGACACCGCGATGGAGGAGGCGACGTACCTGACCAAGTTCGCCTCGACCGTCTACATCATCCACCGCCGCGACTCGTTCCGCGCCAGCAAGATCATGCAGCAGCGATTCATGAGCCAGCCCAACGCCAAGGTGCTCTGGAACAAGGCCGTCGTCGATGTGCTCGGTGACGATTTCATCGAGGGTGTCACCCTCGAAGACACGGTCACCAAGGAGCGGTCCCGATTGGACATCCGCGGCTTGTTCGTCGCGATCGGGCATACACCGGCGACGAAGTTCCTCGCGAACGCGGGCGTCGAGCTGAACGACAAGGGCTATATCAACCTGCGGACGCGCTCCAGCCGGACGAACATCGAGGGTGTTTTCGCCGCGGGCGACGTCGCGGATGCCGAGTATCGCCAGGCGGTGACCGCGGCGGGCATGGGCTGCCAGGCGGCGCTGGATGCCGAACGCTGGCTCGGGGCCCAGGGGGTCCACTGATGCGGGCGCGGGCAACGCGGCACGGCGGTGCATCGCCCGGCAGCGCCGATCAGAGGGATCGAAGGATCCTGCATGGGGCACTACACTCCCCGCGTGTTTGATGCACTCAGGAAGCCATTTCTTGCCGGTATCGTCTTCGGGCTGCTTCACGCGCTGCTCTTCGGCGTGGCGTTTGCCCCCGTGGACCTGCCCGCCTTTGCGCCGCTGTCGCTGATCCCCCTCGGCATGCTCGCGCTGCGGACGAGCCGCCCCGGGCGGTCGGCGGTCGCCGCCGGGATCGCTTCGATCCCGCTGTGGGCGTTCCATATGAACTTCATCTACCAGATGTCCGCCGCGGGGATCTTCCCGCTGGTGCTGTACCTGGCGATCTACCCGGGGCTGTTCGTGTGGCTGCTGGCGCGCGTTCATCGCGCGTTCCCCCGGTTGCCGCTGCTGGCTCTGTTCCCGATCCTCTGGACGGGCCTTGAAGTCCTTCGCGGGGAAGTGCTCTGGGACGGGTTCGCGTGGTTTCTCATCGCGCATCCGCTGGTCTCTTGGCACTCGGTGGCGGGCTGGGGATCGATCATCGGGGTCTACGGCGTCGGCGCGTTCACGGCGCTGATCATCGGCTGGGGCTTCGAGGCCCGTCGCTGGTCATCCGAAACCAAGAGCGCTCCGGGCCACGATTCGCGCAGCGGCCTGCTGAGCCTCAGCGGCGTCAGTGCTTGCCTGATGCTTTTGTTCGGGTCAGGATCCCTCGGGCCGCCGCCCGTCACATCGGGCGAAGCGGTCTATGTCGCCGCGATCCAGCCCAACATCCCGCAGGACAACCGCGGGAACTGGACGATCGAGCGCCGCATCGCTGACTTTCGGCGCTTCGCGGAGCTATCGCGCCTCGCGGCCGCGCAGAGCCCGCCGCCAGACTTGATCGTCTGGCCCGAGACCATGTTCCCGGGCAACGCGCTGAACCCCGATGCGGTCGAAATCGAGCGCGAGGCCGGGCTCTCCTACCGTGAGCACGGCCCGACAACACTCTTTTACGACGGGCTGCTCGCGTTGCAGCAGGAACTGGGCATCCCGATGGTCATCGGGGCACAGGCCGTCGAGGGTCTGCGCATCACGACCGACCCCGACCAGCGGGTCAAGATCGAGTCCGACAAGCAGTTCAACAGCGCCTTCATCGTCGAGCAGGGGCAGGTCTCGGCCAAGCGCTACGACAAGATGCGGCTCACCCCCTTCGGCGAAACGATGCCCTACATCTCGCGCTGGAAGTGGCTCGAGCAGCGGCTGCTCGCGTTGGGCGCCCGCGGCATGTCGTTCTCGTTGGAAGCGGGAACAACCCCGACGCGACCTGAGATCACGCTCGAAGCTCGGGGCAAGCGTCCGGCCCGCCTGCTCCGCCTGGCGATGCCGATCTGCTACGAGGTGGCTGTGCAGGATGTGTGCGGAGCGCTGGTGGTCGAGGGTGGGCAACGCCGCGCCGACCTGTATGTCAGCCCTTCCAATGATGGTTGGTTCGACACCTGGGATCCGGGTCGCACGCACCTGTTGCTGATGGCTCGATGGCGGTGCATCGAGAACCGCACCCCGATGATCCGCAGTGCCAACACCGGGCTGTCGGCGGCCATCGATGTTTACGGGCGTCTGGTTGCCTTAGGCCCCACCATGTCAAGCGAGGGGGGCCCGCCTCCGTCGTCCCCGGCCCGGAGCGAGGGCGTCCTGGCTGCCACACTGACATTGCCCGGAGCCGAACCGTGCGTCTTCAGCACCACCGGGAACGTGGTGGGGTGGACGTGTCTGCTCGCGATGCTGGGGCTCGCAGTGACAGCGCTTGTTCAGGGACGCAAAGGCGGCGGGTCGATGAATGATGCCGGGCAAGCCGCTGGTCAAGAGCCCTCGAACCCGACAACCCCTGCGAGCGATTCTTCCGGAACCCCGGGTGTTGTTCCCTCCCACAGCCCACCTAAGGTGTCCGCATGACCCGAACGAAGCTGACCGCTGCCTTCCTTGTGACGTGCCTGGTTGCGCCGGGTTCTGTCCGAGCTCAGGGGCCGACCGGCTCGAAGCCGCCCGAGATTCCCGACCCTTCGGGAACATCGGAATCCGCCGACAAGTCCGCGAGCGATCGGTTCCGGTCGCAGGTGTCCCGCAGCCAGTTGCGCGAGCGGGCGATCGAGCTGCTTTCCAAGGCAGTGCTCGACCCCTCCCCGTTGATCCGCGCCAACGGGCTGGAGGGCCTCCAATCGGCCCCCAAGCGCGCCGAGGCGGCGGTGCGGGCCGGGCTCAGTGATGAGAACTCCGGCGTACGGTTTGTCGCCGCCATGACCGTCGGGCAGCTCAAGCTCCGCGGCTCCGCGGCGTTTGTGGAGCCGCTGCTCGAAGATCCCGAGCCGCGCGTGCGGGCCGCGGCGATCTACGCCCTGGCCCAGTGCGGCAGGAATCCCGATCCATCGGCGCTCGGCACGATGCTCATGGACAACGACCCGCGCATCCGGTCCGAGGCCGCTCGGATCATCGGCCTGCTCGGGAACGCCTCGGCGATCCCGATGCTCAAGAGCTCGGCCGCCGAAGCGGACCGCCGCAATCGCATGATGGGGGGAGCGAGCGATCAACAGTTCCAGCTGGAACGCATTTTCCAGTTGCAGGTCGCCGAGGCCCTGAGCCGGCTCGGCGAGCCCAACGCCAGCGATCCGATCCGGGCATCGCTGTACCCAACCGGGCGTGAGGGTCTGGAGGCCGCCGCCTTCGCCGCCCAGCTTCTGGGCGACCTCAAGGTCGAAAGGGCGGTGGCCGAACTCGTCGACCTGGTCGAACAGGCGACCCCAGAAACTGCCAAGAGCCAGGACTATCGCCAGCGGCAGTTCGTGCAGCCGAAGGAGGTCCGTCTGGCCGCCGCGACCGCCCTTGCAAAGATGGGCTACCGGGACGGGCTCTACGTCGCCGAGCAGTTCCGAGCCGACGAGGACCCCGCCGTGCGAGCCCAGGCCGCCTTCCTGTTCGCCGCCGGGGCTCGGGTGCCCGAACTCCCCGCCCTGGAGTCGATGATGGACGACCCGTCGCCGGTGGTGGCTGTGGCGGGGGCATCGGCGGTGTTGAAGGCGCTGGATCGGCTGGAGCGCTGAGAACCTGCCGCGGTCGCTCCAGGCGCAGGCCCGAGCCGTTCCGCGACCCCAAGGACTCATTTGTGATTCGGTGTCAACCGGCTGTCCTTGGGAGGGCTGGATTTGACGCCAATCCGGCGGTGGGGTACCAAACCCGTCCCGCATCGTTCGAGGTGGGGTGGGCGAGCGTTGAAACCTTCCCGTCGAGCGGTGCGTACCGCCGCCTCTCGGGTCGGGCCATCGCCGCGGCCCGCCCGACCGCACCGTCCTTCCGCCCCGTCGCAGGAGTCGTCCCTTGCACATCGTCACGAAGTTTCTGGTCATCTTCGCCGCGGTGCTCTCGATCCTGCTGGCGGGTCTGTCGATCGCGTACACCAGCAACGCCGACCGGATCGTCAGCGAGCTGAACGTCGAGCGTGACCGGGCCGTCAAGGCCGATGCCCAGGCCGCCAGCGTCACCGCCGCCATGGCTGGTGAGCGCGAGGCCCTGCAGAAGAAGATCTCCGACCTCGAAGCCGCGCTCTCGCAGTCCAGTGGCTCGACATCGGCGATGCAGGGCGACAACTCGCGCCTGCTGGCCGAAGTCAACGCCCTCAAGCAGGCCTCGGCCACGCACTCGGCCCAGATCGATCAGTTCACGGCCGTGGTGCAGACCTACGCCGCTCTGAACAAGGCCCAGGCGGAGGAACTGGCCGCTCTACGCGATAAGGAGCTCGACTACGCCCGCAAGGAGATCGAGCTGACCGACCGGATCAACGACCTTTCGGGTGAACTGGAAGTGGCCCGCGAGACGACCCGCGCGATGCAGGAACAGCTCGTGGATGCTCGGCAGGCCGCCGACAGAGCCTCGCTGCCGGCCGCTTCGAGCGGCGTCGATACGGCCCTCTCCCTCCGGGCTCCCGTCGGTTTCCGCAGCCAGATCAGCAACCTCCGTGAGGATGCGGCGGGCCACCTGCTCGCGAGCATCCCCGCCGGGGCCTCTTCGGGGCTCCGCGAGCGGATGCGCCTCTCCATCGTCCGCGACTCGTTCATCGCGATCATGATCCTTGAGCGAGTGGACCAGAACGAAGCCGTGGGCCGCATCGACTTCCTGGGCCGCCAAGGTCAGGTTGATGTCCGGGCCGGCGACCTCGTCATGGCGTCCGCTCTCTGAATCGTCCGCTCTCGACCTCCCAGCCACCGCGTTTCCACGGAGCCCCGCCCATGAGTCAGTTCGGCATGCAGATGCCCGGCGCCCAGCGAACCCGTGGCCCCGCCATGAACTCCTACACCGGCATGATGCTCATTGCCGTTGTGTGCTTGGGGGCGGCGATCGGCTTTGCGGTGTACGCGGGCATGAAGGTTGGGCCCGGCAGTGGCCCGATGGCCGCTCTCAAACTCCACCCCGCCCAGGGCAAGATCCAGCTCGCTCGCTAAAGGTGGGCAGCCCCTGCTCGGCCGCGACGCCTCTTTCCCGCGTTCGAGCACCAATCTTTACATGGCTTTCGGCCACGAAATCGTTGCTCCCGGCATCGAGTCGAGGCATGCTTTCCCTATCGGCGAAAGGCCGACAACCATAAGGAGGGAATCACATGTTCTCATCACGCATCGCCGTCGTCGCCGTCCTCTGCGCCACCTCGCTCGCGTCCGCCCAGATCAGCTACACCGCGCAGTCGCGGTTCATCCGCACCGCGGGCGGGATCACCGCGGGGCAATCCAACACCACTTCGGCCCCGAACTTCGGCCCTTTCAGCGCCTCGCGCACCGACTTCTACGTCAACGAGCCGGGAGAACCCCCCATGTTCAATAGCCGTGGCTCCGCGACCCAGAACTCCACCCTCAACCCCAACCAGATCAGCATGTCCGGCGAGGTCTCCGGCACCGACAACTACGGCAGCGGCGGGGCCGGCTTCGGCGCAGGGACCAGCAGCCTCGACGTCTTTTTCGCTTTGAACGACGTCAATCCTTACCGCTTCCGCGGTAGCTTCAACTCCGGTTACAACTCAGCTTCAGACTACAGCCTGATCTTAGAACGCACCTCCCCATCGCCCGCCGTGCTCTTCCAGAGAACGCTCTCGGGCTCCTTCAGCGACCCGACTCAGGCCGCCGGACCGTTCGACGTCATCGGCAACCTCAGCGCCGGGAACTACCGCCTCCGCCTGAGCTTCACCGATGGCTACGGCGGGTTCGGCACGGGCAGCGGCTCCGCCTCCCACACGGTCCTCCTTTTCATCCCCGCCCCCGGCGCCGTCGCCCTCGCGGGCTTCGGGGGACTCGCGCTCCTGCGTCGACGCCGCTGAAACGCGAAACGCCGTACCATTCCTGCAACCGAGCCACAAGCCGTTCGGCTGGGCACACCCCACCCGAACGGTTTCCTGCTTTCTGTATCCGTTGGGGGCAAACGTCCCAGAATCTCGATAATGTGTGTGAAGGTCAGGGGATTTGCCCCAGCGGGCGTCCTTTGGTCAAGGCGGTGGCATCGCCGCCACGCCCGGGACAGACCCTCGGAAGGAGCCGACGTTGCTGCTGGATCGTTTCCTCTCGTTCATGAGCGTCGATATGGGTATCGACCTGGGGACCTGCAACACTCTTGTTGCGGTCCGCGGCGAGGGGATCGTCCTGAACGAGCCCAGCGTCGTGGCCGTCCGCAAGGGGACCAACAAGGTCCTCAACAACGGCATGGCCGTCGGTTGGATGGCCAAGGAGATGCTGGGCAAGACCCCGGGATCCATCACCGCCATCCGCCCGCTCAAGGACGGCGTGATCTCCGACTTTGAGATCACCGAGGCCATGCTGTCGTACTTCATCCGCAAGGTGAACGGCCGCTCGCGCTTCGTCGGGCCACGGGTGGTCATCGCGGTTCCCAGCGGCATCACGGCGGTCGAGAAGCAGGCGGTGCGCCAATCCGCCGAACGCGCCGGGGCCCGGCAGGTCTACCTCGTCGAAGAGCCCATCGCCGCCGCCATCGGAGCGGGGCTGCCATTCTCCGAAGCCACCGCCAGCATGATCGTGGACATCGGCGGAGGGACCACGGAGGTCGCGATCATGTCGCTCGCCGACATCGCCACCTGCGAGAGCGTCCGCGTCGCGGGCGATGACCTCGACGAGGCCATCATGCTCCACATGAAGAAGACCTACAACCTGATGATCGGCGAGCAGACCGCCGAGCGCGTCAAGATCGAGGTCGGGTCGGCCTCGCCCGTCGGCGAAGAGAAGACCATGGAGGTCCGCGGTCGTGACACCCTCAGCGGCCTGCCCCGCAAGACCATCGTCACCAGCGAAGAGATCCGCGAGGCTCTGCAGGAGCCCATCAACGCCATCACCGAAGCGGTGACGCGCACGCTCGAACGGGCCGAGCCCGAGCTCGCGGCGGACCTGGTCAACAACGGCATCACTCTGGCGGGGGGTGGGGCGCTGCTCCGGGGCCTCGACATCGTGCTGCAGAACGCCACCGGGCTTGAGGTCAAGATCGCCGATGACCCGCTGACGTGCGTGGCCCGGGGCACGGCGCAGTTCCTGGAGAACTTTGATACCTGGAAGAACACGCTCGAAACGGATGCTGACATGTGATGCATGGGCATCACGCATCAGGCATCGGGCATCAGGGATCAGGGATCAGGGATCTGGGATCGGTTCCTGAAGCGGCCGGGGCGAAGTTCGAGTTTCGAGCGTTGTCGAGTCTGTTGCTGAGAAGGAGTACTTGCAGGAGCCCTCGACGATCGCGCGGATGATGCTGGAAACGCAGCGCACCCCCGCACCGCCTCTTCCCGCATGGCCCGACGAACCATCAACCCGCAGACGATCCTCTTCCTCGCGGGAGCCGGGCTGTTTCTTTCGGCGGTGCTGCCGCTTTCGTGGACGGGCTGGCTGGGCTGGTTCCGCGGGCCTGTGATGACGGTGGTCGCGCCGGTGGCCAACCCGCTGGCCGGGCTCGCATCGTGGCTCCGCCCGGGCGAGCGGTTGAGGCCCGAGGGCACCGAGGGCGATCAGGAACTCCGCACCCAGCTCGAGTTCTACAAGAGCGAGTACCTCGCGACCCAGCAGCGCATCGACCAGATGGAGCAGACGATTTCGGCCCTTCAGGGCGGAGTGGCGTTTGGGTCTCAGCCCCGCGTGCAGCGGGTTGAGGCGACCCGCATCGGGGCCGACCCCGGATCGGGGACGATCACCGTCTCGCGCGGCAGCGTGCACGGGGTGACGCTCAACACCGTCGCGGTCGCCACCGCGGCGCCTCACCATCTGGTGGGCATCGTGACGAATGTGGGCCCGGCGGTGTCGACGATTCAGGTCCTGTCCGACAAGCGTCTGACACCCAACTTTCTTGACGGGCTTGTCATGCCGCCGGGCCAGTTGGATGCCGCGGCGGTCGCCGCGGCGGTGCGCGGGCAGTTCCGCCCGGTGGGGGACGGGACGCTGGCGGGCGATATGGGCGTGGATGATGCATCGAAGGTTCAGCGGGGCGCGCCGGTCTATCTCGATGATGCCTACTGGCCCGGGAGCGCCCAGCGGTTGATGATCGGGCGCGTGGTGCGGGTTGAGGACACCGACAAGCCGCTGTTCAAGCGCATCGTGCTGGCCCCCGAGTTTGATCTGACGCGCGTGCGCAGCGTTGTGCTGCGGATCCCTGCCAACGATGCGGCCACTGGCTCGGTGATCGCGCCTGGCGGAGCCGGAGCTGGAAGCGGGGGCGCCCGATGAACTGGCTGCTCTTTGCCATTCTGGCGTGGTTGACACTCGGCTTTGAGGCGGGGTTCCGGGCGGCGCTGCAGATCGGTTCGCTCGCGGTTGCGCCGTCGTTCGTGATGGTGCTCGTGGTGTTCGTCGCGCTGTGGGCCCGCACCGCGGCGGCTCTCGGTGTGGCGCTGGTGATGGGGTTCTTCCTGGACCTGCTCTATGTTCAGCAGACGACGGGGGGCGAGAGCGTCGCTGTCGTCGGGCCGTGGGCGCTTGGGTGCATGCTCGCGTCGTACACCGTGCTCAACTTCCGAAACATGGTGTTCCGCACCAGCCCGCTGACGATGGCGTTCTTGTGCACCCTGGGCGCGGCGATCGCGAACATCCTGGTGCTCGCGATCCTCACGATCCGGGCGCGCTACGACGTGCTGGTCGTCCCTTCGCCCGCGAGCGAGCTGTGGCAGCGGCTCGGGGCGGCGCTGTACACCGGCATCCTGGGGCTCGTGATGGCGCCGGCGCTGAACTGGTTTGCTCCCTGGCTGGGGTTCAAAAAGCAGTCGGCGGGCGGGTTCCGGTACGAAACCGGACGGCGGTAGGGGGGTTACCACAGAGGCACGGAGACACCGAGCAGGCTTCTTGTGTGGGGCACATCAGCACCTTGGTGGTGAAACGTTCGTGTGACAGCTGGGAATCCCCCGCTGTGTCTGCATGCCTCTGTGGTGAATGGTCCGGCATCGGGCGTATACTTTTCGTGTCGCTCGGAGGTACCCCATGGACGCAGCAGGCAAAGGCATCATCTACTCGCCCGTCATCGACTCCGAGGAGGCCCGTCGCGCCCAGGAGGCGGCGAACGCTTCCGAGGGAATGCCCGCTGACAAGATCAACATCGACTCGATGAAGATCACGCAGCGCTACGACAAGTACACCGCCGATGACCACCAGGTGTGGGGCGAGATCTTCACCAAGCGCATGGAGCAGCTCCACGACTACGGGTCGGAGGTCTTTCTGACCGGCTCGCGGGCCATCAATCTTCGTCAGGACCGCATCCCGCCGCTGACCGATGTCAACGCCAGGCTGAAGGCGCTGACCGGCTGGTCCAGCCACGGGGTGCCCGGGTACCTGCCCGCCAAGGCGTTCTTCGCGTTCCTGGCTCAGCGGCAGTTCCCGACCACCGTCACCGTCCGCCCGCGGACGATGATGAACTACCTCCCCGAGCCGGACCTCATCCACGATGTGTTCGGGCATGTCCCGCTGCACGCCGACCCGGTGTTCGCCGACTTCCTGCAGACGTACGGCAAGGCCGCGCTGCATACGAACGATCCGTGGCACACCAAGCGGCTGGCGCGGCTCTTCTGGTTCACCGTGGAGTTCGGGCTGATCCGCGAGGACCGGCGGCTCAAGCTCTACGGCAGCGGGCTGATCTCATCCGAGGGTGAGGGCCACAACGCGCTCGAGAACCCCGATGTCGACCGGCGCCCGTTCGAAATGGACATGGTCTGCGATACCGACTTTGAGATCGATCACTACCAGCCCATCCTGTACGTGCTCGAATCGTTCCAGCAACTCCGCGACGCGATGATCACCTACGCCGAGCGGATTCTCAACGAACCTGCCCACGCCGCGTCACACTGATTCGCAAGCTCGAACGGCCCGCACCCGCCATGCCAACCTACGTCTACGAGATCCTGACGCCCAAGGGCGAGCCCACGGGCGAGACGTTCGAGATCCTCCAGAGCATCAAGGCCGAGGCGCTCACGAAGCACCCCGAGACGGGCAAGCCCGTCCGCCGCGCCATCCTTGCCCCGATGATCGGTGGCAAGTGGACCGCGTTCACATCAACCGCCGCTTCCAATCAGGACAAGCGCCTGGGTGAGCTCGGCTTCACCAAGTACAAGCGCACGAGCGACGGGACCTACGAGAAAAAGACGGGCGAGGGGCCGAAGCACATCTCGGCGGACTGATCGTTCACCACAGAGACGCAGAGACGCAGAGAGAATTGTGTGTGCCGCACGAAACGGTCGCACGCAACCGTATGGATGCGCGCCAATCAACAGATCCCCTCTGTGCCTCTGCGTCTCTGTGGTGAATGCGTTCAGATCGCGTGCCCGGTGCCGCCCAGCGCTTTCTCGACCTTGTCCTTCCACTCGGCGTAGCCGCTGCGGCCCATGAGGCCGAAGGTCGCGACCTTGCCCGTCTCGACGGCGGGCTGGTCGTAGGCATCGATGCCCAGGATCAGGCCGCAGTAGGCGGTAACGATTTCCCACAGCGCGATGAACTCGCCCACGCCGTGGGCATCGACCTTGGGCATCTCGATGGTGAAGCTGGGCCGCTGGCTCTCGACGAAGGCGAACTCGGTGGCTCGCTTCTCGGCGTTGAGGAGCGTGGCGAACTTCGACCCTTCGAGGTACTTGATGCTCTCGACTCCGAGGCCGGTCGGGATCGCGAGATCCTCAGCACCGAAGTCCTTGACCTCGACGAAGCCGAAGACCTTGTCGTTAGGCCCTTCGCGGTAGAGCTGGACCTGCGAGTGCTGATCGGTGGTGCCCAGGGCCTTGACGGGGGTGTAGCCCGAGAAGACTTCCTTGCCGGTCTTGTCGTGGCGCTTGCCCAGCGATTCGGCCCAGAGCTGGCGGTACCAGTCGGCGAGCAGGTAGAGGCCCGTGGCGTAGGGCATCATCACGTGGATGTTCTTGCCCCTCTCGGCCGCGAGGCGCGTGAGCAGCGTCGCGAGCATCGCGGCGGGGTTCTTGTGCAGATCCGGGTTCGAGCAGCGCTGGTCCATGTGGGCCGCGCCGTCGAGCAGGCCGTTGATGTCGATCCCGCACATCGCGGCGGAGAAGAGCCCCACGGGCGAGAGGACGCTGAAGCGCCCGCCCACCCCGTCGGGGACGGGCATGGTGACGTAGCCGTTGTCGTTGCAGATCTGCCGCATCGTGCCCTTGGCGGGGTCGGTCACTGCGACGATGTTGGCGGCGTGCTTGTCCTTGCCCAGAGCGGCGATGAGCATCGCGCGGATGGTCATGAACTGCGCAGCGGTCTCGGCGGTCTCGCCGCTCTTGCTGATTACGTTGAAGAGCGTTCGCTTGAGCCCGGGGTCGGACTGCTGGCAGAACTTGAGGACGGCACCGAAGTGCGCCGGGTCGACGTTGTCCACGACGAACATACGGGGCGACCCGCCGGGCCCGCCGCCCGATGTGCCGCGCTGCTCTGCCGGGAGGAGGTTGTAGGTGATCGGGTTCAGCGCTGACTGCAGCGCGATGTTGCCCAGAGCGCTCCCGCCGATGCCCAGGACGACCATCGTGTCAAAGCGGCCCTTGCACTTGGCGACGGCGTCGTTCACCGCCGTCACGTGCTCGCGGCGCATGGGGTCAAAGGGTAGAGAGCGCCAGCGCTCCCAGCCCGTTCCTCGGGTCCGTTCCAGGGCGGCGGTCATGTCAGCCGCCCGCTTGGCGGCGGGCGACCCCGGCGCGATCGAGGCGGGGTCCAGGCCATGCGGGCCAACGCGATCGGACAGGCAACCTGCGTAGCGGAGGGTGATCATGCCCCCCAGACTACCGCGCGGGGCCATTGGGCATCCCCCCGCCCCGCCGGGGCGGACCGCGGTCAGGCCTTCTTCTTGGCGACCAGGGCCTCGATCGCCGCGACGGATCGCATCTTGTCTATTTCTTCGGGCTCGAACTGCACGCCGATTGCCTGCTCCAGAGCCATGACCAGCGACAGGTGCTGCACGCTGTCCCAGGCCTCGATGGTCTGAGGGGAGGAGTCGGCGTTGACCGATGAGACGGGGACGCCCAGGACATCAGAGACCACGCCGCGGACCGCTTGGGAGATGGTTTGGTTGCTCATGGGGATGCTCGTTTGGGAGGTGATCGTTGGTGGCTTGTCGGGGCGATGAGGACCGACGCTGCTCAGGCGGGCTTGCAGACGAGCGCGACTTCGAAGGCCTCGTCCTTCATGTCCTTGAGGTTCATCTTCAGGGGCATGTCCAGTTCGTCAATGATCTTCAGGCCGCACTTCTTCTCGCAGAAGTCGCGGACCTCCTGGAGCTGCCGGAAGAGATAGATGTGGTCGACGGCCTCGAGGTTGACCACGGTGGTGATGAAGAAGAGCGCGGTCGGCTTCGAGTGCGCGAGGGCGGCCTCGACGATGATCTCGGGGTTGGCAAGGTGCTCGATCACCTCCGCGATGACGACGCGGTCGAAGGGCTTCTCGTGGCCCGCGATGCCCTTCTGGGCGTCGACTTCAAGAACCTTCCACCGGTCCTGCGCGATTCCGGCGGCGTTGAGGCAGCCCCTGGTGTACGCGACGCTGTGGGGAGAGATGTCCAGCCCCAGGAACCGATTGGCGGGGTTCGAGCGGAGCTGGCAGAGCGCGAGCCAGCCGTGGCCCGGCCCGATCTCCAGGCACTCGCCGGCGGGAGCCTTGGCCAGGTATGCATCGCGGTACCAGTTCAGCAGTCGGTAGTGGTTGGGCCAGGCGATGTATGTCAGCAGCAAGCCGTCGAGATACTTCTGCATCACCGCGGCGTTGCTGTAGACCTCCTTGAACACCGTGTCGTAGTCGCTGGACTTGTACTCGCCCGTCTTGGCGAACTCGATCTGGAGTTTGAGGAACTCCATCGAGTGGAACTGCAGCCCCTTGATGGCCTCGGCCAGGCGCTGCTCCTCCGTCTGATCGGGGCGCATCTTCCGCATGACACCCCAGACGTCCTCGACCTCCTTGAAATAGGCCGGCAGCATCCCGGGGTCGAGAGCCTCGAGCATCGGCTTGGTCAGCCACTGGTTCTTGAGGTACATCGTGTCCAGCAGTGCTCTGGACGAGAAGCCCGCCGGAAGGGCGGCGATGATCTGTTCATAGCTCAGCATGACGGCTCCATACCGGTCCCAAGGGGTGAGAGGGGGGAGTGTATACTTCGGCTGGGTTGGGCTTGTGCTTTGCATGCGTTGCCGCCCCGGTGCTCGCGGGCGAGGACACTGTGAAGCCTGACCCGTGCCAATGGGGAGGAATAGCCGTGAATCAGTTGGAAATGACGCTGCGGGCTGTTCTCCGCCGGTCGGGTGTGACGCTATTTCTGGTTCGGATGCTCAATCGCAAGGGCGACAGGCACCGCGCCGCGTTGAGGCAGGAGTACGCTCGGCAGCGTCCCAGCCATGCGCAGGTGACGTTCGGTGAGCACTCCGCTCGCTTGATCGTAGAGAACGAGCACGAGTAAGCGCACTACCTCTCAGAGCCCGAGGGGGCGGTGATGCGGGCGGTGTTCGCGAACCTCCGGCCGGGGGACGTCGTGTGGGATGTCGGCGCGAACGTGGGGCTTTACACGATCCTCATGGCCACGGCCGTGCTGCCGGGCGGGAAGGTCCTCGGATTCGAGCCGATGCCCGCATGCTGCGAACGCCTCGCGAAAAACATCGCGGCCAACGACGCGCCGCACGTAGAGGGGGTGCCGCTGGCTCTGGGGTGCCGCTCAGATCGCCTGTACATCATGCAATGCAGCAGCGGACTCGAGGGCGACATCCGGATCGTCACCGAGGCGCCGGCGGGCACGCCGAGCGTCGAGGTCATCCCCGGGGATGTGCTGCGCTCGCAGCGCGGGCTCGCGGTTCCCAACATGGTCAAGATCGACGTGCAGGCCGCGGAGGAAGACGTGATCATCGGCATGGAGGCGACGCTCAAGGACCCCGCGTGCCGCGTCATCATCTGCGAGATTCACTACGCCATCTACGCCAGCCGGGGCGACCCGAATGCTCCCGTGCGCATCGAACGCCTGCTGCGCGACTACGGCTTCCACCGGATCGAGCGCATCGACCGCAACCACATCGGATGCTGGAAAGTGTGACGGCGAGGCCGCTACTCGGTCGGCTCCAGCCGCTTGATCCAGGGCGGGAAGCCGATGTCATCGGCCGCCAGATCGAACTCCCATGTCTGCTTGCCGGCCTCGTCTTCCGCGACCTTGACGAAACGCTGCGAGCCCAGAAAGTCCTTGGCCGGGGCGTTCTTCTTGGTGGGGATGAACCACGAACGAAGCCTGGTGACGCCGCGCGTCCTCGCCTCCTCGATGATCGCGGCGAGGAAGCCGGTCTCGACCGTGCGGCCGATGACCCGGCAAGAGAGCAGGAACGAGTCGATCTCGCAGACCTCGCCCTTGTAGTTGGCGATCGCGACCCCAACCAGCCCGTTGTCGCCGAAGCGGTCCTTGACCTTGATCGAGTACACCCGCCAGTCGGGCGAGGCGGCCATGTCCTGCACCTGCTGCTCGCTGTAGCGGCGGGTGGTCAGGTTGAACTGATTGGTCTTGTTGGTGAGCTGCGCAACGCGGGCCAGGGTCATCGGCGTCACGTGAGCGATCTCGACTTCCTGGCGGAGTGACTCGTAGAACTCCTCGATCGACCCCGCCTGCTGCTGGAGCTCCGACCGGACGCGATTCTCGGCGTACTGGCGTCCGCGCTCTTTGTCCTCGGCGGTGAGGGCGAGCCGCTCGAACACCGGGCAGTCGCGCAGGGTGCGGGCGTAGTGCATCGGGTCGCTCGGGAGCTGGATGACCGTCACCTCCGGCGCGTTCTCTCGCACCCAGGCGCACTCCACCGGGTTGTCGTCGACGAACGCCAGGGCGTCGATGCCGATGTTCAGTTCGCGGGCGATCTCGCGGAGGTTGGTGGCCTTGTCCTGCCAGTTGATCCGCAGAGCGGCGAAGTGGTCGGGCTTGATGAGCATGCCCGGGTGGCCCTTGATCGCCTCCATCGCGTCGTCGAGGTTGTTCTTCGAGCACACCGCGAGGATCACGCCGCGCTGGTAGAGGTCCAGGGCCGCGCGCTGGAGTTCCTGATAGGCCGCGCCCGGGTGCTCAGAGGAGAGCTTGATCCCCGTCATCCCGTCCTCGCCGATCACGCCGCCCCAGAGGGTGTTGTCGAGGTCGCAGACCAGCGCTTTGCACACCTTGCCCGTGATCGGGTGCAGGTAGCGTGCCCAGGCTCGGGCGAGGTGGACCAGCGACGACGGGGCAACGGGCATGCGGGCCTGCAGCCACAGGCGCTCATCGGCCCAGCGGTCGCGCCCATGACGGGCGATCAGGGCATCGACATCGAGCGTGTACACGCTGCGGACCGACCGGGCCGCGGCCCGGATGCGGTCGTTGATCTGGCGGATCGCCTCGGCCTGACCGAGTTCGACCTGGGAGTCGAGCACGCCCGACGACGGCTCGGGCGTCTCGAGCAAGTGCACGATCAGGTGGGCCTGGGTGTTCTTGCGGAACGCGGCGATCCACGCCTCGTACGCTCCGGATGTTTCCTTGATGCACGCCTGGACATCCTCGGGTGACAGGTCGGCGAAGCGCTTCACAAGATCAGGGGCGATATCACGCGCCTGCACCGCCAGCACCGCGACATCGGGCTTGTGCTGGTACAGCGCGGAGTTGGGATCGAGAATCTCCTGGACGTACGTGTTGAACTCGCCGACCTGCACCGCGAGATCGATCCCGCCGCAGAAAGCCTGGGCCCGGAGCAGCGGGACGGCGGACTCGACGGTGAACGAACGCAGGAAGAAGAGGCGGTATGGCGCGAGCGTGATCTTGCCGCGCAGCGATTCGAACCGCGGGACGATGAACCCGGCGGTCGCGGGCCCGGCGTCGGCGCGCCAGAGCGCTTCGAGGGCCAGGCGAGCCTCGATGGCTTTCCCCGCGCTGAGGTATGACTCTGCTTCCGCCCGCAGTTCAGCGGGGGTCTTGCTCACGTGCTGCGTTTCGGACATGGGTCAGGCTCTTTCTGATTCCACGAGTTCGATGACTTGCCGCGTCGGCATCAGCAGCCACGCGATCCGCCGACCCTCGAAGGCGACGGCCGGAACGGGCCCGCTGATCACCAGACACCCGTTCGTCCGAAGGTCGGCCAGTGTTCGGTCCATGTCGAGAACCTCGTAGCAGATGTGGTACGCGCCGAGGCCCTTCTTGAGGTACTGGTGAACCGGGGCGTCATCCGCCAGCGGCGCGATGAGTTCGATGACGACATCGCCCGCCCCGCCGCCCCCCAGGAAGCACACGCGCACCTTCTGGATCGGGTCATCGAACGGGCCCGACAGCAGCCGCTGGCCCAGCAGCGACTCATAGACCGGGATCGCCGCCGCCACATCTGGGACGGCGACGCCCAGGTGGTGGACTTTCATGGGCTGCGCGGCGGTGGACATCCGGTTCCTTTTCGGCCGGTCGGGCCGATTCCTGACGGGTTCGGGGAAAGAACCGATGATAGGGGCATTCCTCGCCTCGCTCTGCCCGTTCAGACCTTCCGAACTTGAACTTCACGCGTCCCTTCCAATGACCGACCAACTCGCCCTCCACGTGCTCCGCCGACCGGACCTCCAGGCCGGCACCATCTATTCATCGTGGGCGCGCGGCGACGAGCTGGCCAGGCCGACGGAGGCCAAGCGCGCGCTGATGCTCGACAACCCGCTCTCGATCGGGCCGGACGAACCGATGCAGATCATCGGCACCAAGGGTGGCCGGGTGATCGGTCGGATGGACCTGATCGCCGGTCGGTTGATGGCCGGGGCCGTCGAAGCGCCGCTGCTCTGGGGATCCGAGTACTTTGTTCCCGAGGAAGATCGGGCAACCATGATGGGGGTGATGCTGCTGATGAAGACTCAGCAGGCGCACCACACGGTCGGCGCACACGGGCCCTCCCAGATGGCGTACCCCTTGTACGCAAAGCTGAAATGGATTGATGTGCCCCTGCAGCGGTACATCCTGCTGCGAAACAGCCGGTCGATCGTGCGGCGCTACATCGGCGAAGGTCCTCTGGGGAGCCTGGCGCGGCTGGGGGCCGATGCCGCCCTGGCGGTGCATCGCGTGGCAGTGGCCGCACGACGGCTGACGGGCGGGCTGAAGGCGACGGAGACCCCGCGCATGCCGGATGAACTCGACGCCGCGTTGCAACCGCCGAGCGACAAGGCGCGCGGCCACCGATCGGCGGCGTGGATCAACTGGCTCTTGCGTCACAGTTTCGGAGGCGGCGGTCGCAGGCACGAACGCCGCCTGTTCCTGGTGCGGCGTCCGGGCGCGACGGACCCGGTCGGATACTTCCTGCTGAAGCTGAAGTTTCTGCCGGTGGCCACCCACCGAGGCTTCCCGGACCTGACGCTCGCATCGCTGGCGGATGCTGCGTCGTTCGATGCGGCACGGTGCTCGCCCCGCTCGCTGGCGATGCTCGCCTTCAAGGCCGCAGCGGAGCTCGGGGCAGACGCCATGGAAGTCTGCGGGGGACCCGGTGATCCCCCCGTGTACGATCGCTGGCTGGGGTTTCTTCCCGCCGGACAGATGCACCTGATGCTGCGAGCGGCCCCGCCGAGCCCGCTCGCCGATCCACGCTGGAAAGACCCGAAGCAGTGGGGGATCCGACTGGGTGACGGAGAGTATGTTCCCAGTTGACCCTTGACCTCCGCGGAGGCCCGATGCGCATCGTCACCAACGCCGACGACTTTGGCGAGAGCGAAGACTGCACCAAGGCGACCATCGAGTGCCTCGAGGCCGGGGCGCTCACGGGCGCGACGATCATGCCCAGGATGCCCGCAACGGACATGGCCGTGAGGTACGCGCTCTCGCGGCCCGACCTCTCGTGGGGGGTTCACCTCACGTACGTGAACAACACCGTCGAGCGGCCGGTCCTCGACCCGAAGGAGGTCCCCGCCCTCGTCGATGATCGCGGGATGTTCCTGCCGTCGCAGAAGGTCCGGGTGATGGCGCTGCTCGACCGATTCCCCGTCGAGCAGGCCGCTCGCGAGACCGAGGCGCAGATCCGTTCGTTGCTCGATCGCGGCGTGCGCATCTCGCACGTTGATTCGCACGGTCATCTGCACAAGTTCGGTCCGTTCCGCAAGGCCTTGGCCGCGGTCCTGCCCAAGCTCGGCATCTCGCGCGTCCGCTCGGTGCAGGATGTGTACCTGAAGAAGCCCTACAAGTCGTTCACGTACTGGTTCGGCCCGCTGCACCGCGCCCGGATCCGATCGCTCTTTGACACGACCGATGCTTTCTACATGCCCTCGAGTGCGTGGGATCTCGACTGGGAGCGCCCGCTGTTGCGGCGGATCGGATCGCTCGTTGCGGATACGATCGAGGTCGGAGTTCACCCCGGCTATGCCGAAGATTGGCGGGCCGTTGAGCGCCGCGGAATCCTGTCTTTCGCTTCGCTGGCGAAAGAGGCGGGGCACACGCTGATCGGTTGGAAGGATGTGCCGGCGCGAGCACGCTGATCATCATCGTCCGCCGGGTCCGAGAATCGGTGCGGCGAGCCCGGCCCCGCCGCCACACTCGGCGGGTTGGGGCTGTGAGGCGAGGGGGGGGTGGCGTCCGAGGCGTCTGGTGAGTTCGTCTTTGGTCCGGTACTTCACGTGCCGACATTGAATGATGCGCGAACCCGGGTCGCGGAGTCGTGCGTATATCTGTTCGGAGCCAGTTTGGAGAGGAGAATCGCCATGAACGCACGGGCTTGCCGCGGGCTCGCCGCACGATTTGCCGGGCTGTCGTTTGGGCTGTTGCTGCTGGCACCGGCCGCGGCGACCGCGCAGGTCGGTTGCCCGTTCTTCCCGGTGCCGCCGGTCCCGGTCGGTCAAGGGCCTCAAGGCATCGCGGCTGGGGAGTTCAACAGCGTGGCGACCGATGTCGAACTGGTCGTTGCATGCCCCGTGAGCAATGAGGTGCGCCTGCTCCAGACCTCGGGCATCGGGTACGCGCCGCTCGTCACGCTCCCCGTCGCCGGGCAGCCGTTCTCCGTCGCGGTCGGCAACCTGAACGGCGACGGTCTCAATGACTTTGTGAGCGCCAACCTGCTCGGAGACAACATCACTGTCTTCCTGCGCACCGGCGTCGCGACGTTCACGCAGGCCACGTTCCCGGCGGGCGATGGCCCGCGAGCCGTCGTGGTCGCGAACATGAACAACGCGGGCGGAGACGACATCGTCGTCGCAAACTTTAACAGCGACACGGTCACCGTGTTCCTCAACAACGGGGCGGGTGGGTTCGGCGCAACCACGACCATCGGGTCCTTCGGGGATGGGCCCATCGCGATCGCCGCCGCCGATTTCGATGCCGCCAACGGGACGGATGTCGCCGTAGCCTGCCGCAACTCGGGGACCGTCCGCATACTTCTCAACAACGGCGCGGGCACGCTCACGCTGGGGAACGAGATCTCCCTCGGCGCCGGTTCGGCACCCGTGGCCATCGGGGCGGCGCAGCTCAACGCCGGGGCTCCCATCGATCTGATGGTTGGCCGAGCCTCTCCATCGGGTGTCAACATGCTCGTCGGGACCGGCGGAGCGAACTTCTCGGTTCGCCCCACGATCCCCACCGGCGACGTCATGAGCCTGCGCCTCGGGCAACTCGTGGACAGCTCACTGGCCGATGCCGCCATCACCGTGTCCGACCCGGGCGCCGGCACCTACTCCGTCCACACGCTGCAGAACCTTGGCGCGAACAACTTCAGCACGCTGCAGATCTACGGCACTCAGGCCGCCCCTTCGGGAGTGGTTCTCTTCGACGCCGATAACGACACCGACCTCGACATCGCGGTTTCCAACACCGAAGACGACACCATCTCGATCCTGCGGAACAAGCCGCAACCCGGCGCGTTCGCGTCCTACGTCTTCAGCGATGCCGGCACGGAGCCGGAGGCCGTCGCCTTCGGCGACTTCAACGGCGACTTCGAGCCCGATGTCGCCATCGCCAACATCGGCAGCGACGATGTCAGTGTCTTCCTGAATCTGGACGACGGGCGCATGGCGCCGGAGTTCCGTGTTACCGCGGGCGTCGACCCTTCGGGGATCGCGATCGGCCGGATCGACGCCGACGCGTTCGGCGACCTGCTCGTGACCAACCTGCAGACCGACGATGTATCCCTGCTGCGCTGGGACGATGCGAACCAGGACTTTTTCCCGCGGGTCCAGATCCCCGTGGGCGACGGCCCGTGCGGCGTGGCGCTGGCCGACCTCGACGGAGACACCGACCTCGATGCGGTCGTCTCGCTCCGCAACGCGGATCAGCTCCGCGTGCTCATCAACACCGGCGGCACCCTGGTGCCCGGCGTGTCGCTGGGCGTGAGCGCCTCGCCCCGAGGAGTGGCGATCGGGCAGCTCGACGGCATCGGCGGGCCTGATATCGCCGCCGTGTGCGCCGGCGGATCGGTGGTCTCGGTGTACCTCGCAAACGCAGGCGGCCCCGTGCGCGGCGACGCGGGCCCGTACACCTTCCTGGGGAACTTCGAGACCGGAGGCGAGCCGCGAGCCGTCATCATCGCAGACCTCGATGGGGACACCGACAACGACATCGCGACCGCAAACTTCGTGGCGGACTCGATCTCCTTCATCCGCAACGCCGGCGGCGCGGTGTTCGACCCGCAGGTCCAGTGGCCCGCGGGCGACGGGCCGACCGGGCTCGCCGCCGGCCGCATCAACGCCGAGCCAGGCCTCGATCTGGTGGTTTCGTGCGCCAACTCCGACACCGCTGAGATCCTTATCAACGACGACAACCAGGGGGTGTTTCTGCGGGCGCTCTCGCTCCCCGGTCGCGGAGCACCATCCGCCGTCGCGCTGACCGATCTGGACAACGACAACAGAGACGACATGGCTTTGGCGAGCCGCGCCGCCGCCACGCTCGCGATCGTCGTGAACCTGGGCTTCGTCCCCGACCAGTCGCCCGCCGTGAGCCAGCAGCCAACGGCGAACCCGGGCACATCCATCGCGGCGGGCACCGTCGTCCAGGTCTCGGCCACCGCCACGGGCGGGCAGGTTCCGTACTTCTACCGCTGGCGCAAGGCGGGCACGCCGATCTTCAACGGCACCCCCATCAGCGGCACGGGCACGCCGAACCTCGTCTTCAACACCATCCGCGTTCAGGATGCGGGTGTCTACGACGTCGTCATCACCGATGCCTGCGGCAAGCGCATCCAGTCCGACCCCATCACCCTCGTCGTCACCTCGGCGGGCGATACCGATGGCGATGGCATCCCCGATGCCAACGACAACTGCCCGACCGTCTTCAACGTGAATCAGCAGAACTCAGACTCAGACACCTTGGGCGATGCATGCGACAACTGCCCGCTCGTCACCAATCAGGATCAGGCGGATTTCAACGGCGACAACCAGGGCGATGTGTGCGATGACAGCGACGGGGACGGCGTGCTCGACAGCGTCGACAACTGCCGGACGACGGCGAACGCCGACCAGGCCGACTTCAACAACGACAATCAGGGCGATGCCTGCGACGACACCGACGGCGACGGCGTATTCGACAACATTGATAACTGCCGCCTCACACCCAACGCCGACCAGTCGAACTCGGATGCCGACACATTCGGCAACGCCTGCGACAACTGCCCGAACGTCACCAATCAGGACCAGGCCGACTCGAACATGAACGGCACCGGCGACGCCTGCGAAGCCACGGGCCCCGATGCCGACAACGACGGTGTCCCTGACTCCGCCGACAACTGCCCCAACACCCCGAACACCGATCAGGCCGACGGCGACGGGGACAACGTCGGCGACGCCTGCGACAACTGCCCCGCCGCCGCCAACCCCGGCCAGGAGAACTCGGACGGGCAGCCCGACGCGGGCGATGCCTGCGAGTGCACCTGCCCGGGCGATGCCAACGACAGCGGAGCGGTCTCGTTCGGCGACATCACCACCGTGCTCGCGAACTTCGGCAACAACTACGGGAGCGTGACGGGCCTGGGCGATGCGAACTGCGACGGCGTTGTCGCGTTCATCGACATCACCACCGTGCTCGCGAACTTCGGCACCACCTGCACCTCGCGACCCTGAGCGCCGGTCGGATACCCTGCACGGCGTGCAATCGCTCGCCGACATCAAGTCCGCTCTTGAGATCCGCGGCCTGCGGCCGAGCCGCGCGCTGGGCCAGAACTTCCTGATCGAGCCCGCGCATGTCACGCGACTGGTCGACGCCTCGGGTGTCGCGGCGGGCGATCTCGTGCTCGAGGTCGGGCCCGGGACAGGCGTGCTCACGGATGTGCTGCTGGAGCGGGGCTGCAAGGTCGTCGCTTGCGAACTCGACCGCGGGCTCGCCGACCTGCTCCGCGAGCGATACGCCGCGCAGGCGAGCCGAGGGGAGTTCACGCTCGTCGAGGGCGATTGCCTGCAAGGCAAGCACGGCATCAACACCGCGCTCGTTGAGGCCCTGGGCACAACGCCCTTCAAGCTCGTGGCCAACCTGCCATACAACGCGGCGAGCCCGCTGATGATCCTGCTCGCCACTCGGGCGCACCCGGCGCTCGCTCGCGAGCTTGCTCCCTGCCTCGGTCAGTACGTGACCATCCAGCGCGAGGTGGCCGAGCGCCTGCGCGCCGGTGTCGGCACGCGCGACTACGGTGAGATGGGGGTGCTCGTTCAGGCGATGTGCGAAGTCCGCCGCATCGCGCTGCTCGCCCCGGGCTGCTTCTGGCCTCCGCCGAAGATTGAGAGCGAGATGGTGGCCATCGTCCCGCGCGGGGTGCCCGCGACGAGCGATCCCGAACGGCTGGCGCGGCTGTGCCGAACGCTCTTCACGCAGCGGCGCAAGCAGATCGGA
>JBIPMO010000083.1:0-11503 GCA_044369085.1 Phycisphaerales bacterium | reverse complement strand
TACGACTCTTATCGCGCCTGCATCGCTCTCGCGGGCGCCACCCCGCGCTTCGTCACCCTTCGCGGGCCCGGTTTCACCTTCGATGAGCGCGAGCTCCGAGCCGCCTTCGGGCCCCGCACCCGCGCTGTGCTCGTCAACACCCCCCACAACCCGACGGGCCGCGTCTTCACGCGCGACGAAATGACCCTCATCGCCTCGCTGGCGATCCAGCACAACGCCATCGTCTTCGCCGATGAGGTCTACGAGCGGCTTGTCTACGAGCCCACCACTCGGCCGCTCGTCCGCATGGCCACGCTGCCGGGCATGGCCGACCGAACCCTGACCCTCTCAAGCCTGGGCAAGACATTCAGCCTCACGGGCTGGAAGATCGGCTGGGCCGTGGGCCCCGCGCACCTGTCAGCAGGCATCCGGGCCGCGCACCAGTTCCTGACCTTCGCCGTCAACACACCGATGCAGCACGCCGCGGTCGCCGCGTTGGCCTCACCGCCCGCCTACTACACCGAGCTGCTCGCGGAGTACCGCCGCAAGCGCGACCTGCTCTGCGATGCCCTGGATTCGCTCGGCTTCGGTGTGCGAGCCCCGGAGGGGTCGTACTTCATTTATGCCGACCACACACCGCTGAGCCGCAAGCTCGGCATCGAGGGCGATGTCGCCTTCTGCAGGCACATGATTGAGAAGCACGGCGTGGCGGCCATCCCCCCCACCGCCTTCTACGAGAACAAGGCCGAGGGCAGCAAGTACATCCGCTTTGCCTTCTGCAAGAAGGATGAGACGCTGCGAGCGGCGGCGGAACGACTGGCAACGGTCGGCGGCTGAACCACCAGCCCGCGCGCGGCCCGCTCCCACATCCACATCACGCTCGCAGCACCGCCCGCACCGGGCTCGCGTCGTACCCCACCAGCGGCAACGGCAGAGCGATCAGCTCGTACTCCCCATCAGCCACGCCCGCCAGAGCCAGCCCCTCGACGATCGACATCCCATGACGCAGGAACGCGTTGTGCGCGGGCAGATCTTTGCTGTCCGATAAATCGACGCTCGGCGTGTCGACGCCGACGAGCACCACACCGCACTGGTGCAGATGATCCACCAAAGCGGGCTGCAGCGCTGCAAAGTCGCGGTTGAAGCTGGTCCGGTCCGGATAGGTCCCGGTGCGGAGCAGCACGCGCGGCAAGGTCGGGCGCGAAGCCAGATGCTCGGGCCCGTAACGCTCGCCACGTGTGGCCCGGACCGTGATCACCTGGCAGGGCCCGATGTAGCGCTCCAAGGGCATCTCATCGATGGAGGGGGCCCCGATGCCGTAGTGGTTGGCCCCATCGGCGTGGGCCCCGGTGTGCACCGTGGTGTGCAGGGCCGAGAGCGTCACCGGGGCACCATCCTCGAGCCGGCACTTGATCTCGCGGCGCGGCGGCTCGTCGCCGGGCCACACCGCAAGGCGATCATCGATGGGAGGGGTGATGTCGATCAGGCGGGGCATGGGAGGATCCGGGGGTGGGAGGGAAGGGGAGAGGGGCTGGGGGAGCGAGAGTTGTACACGCTCGGGCGGGCGGGTCAGGCGAAGGCAATGCGCACCTCGCGAGCGGTCACGGTCACGATGATCCCGCCCGACCAGCCGAAGCGGCGCGGCTCGGTCGAGGTGTCTCGGATCGCTCGTACGGCTTCGGCCACCGCTCGGCGCGGCAGAGCATCGGCGTGTTCCCCTGCCAGAAGCTCGCGAGCGGCGGCTCGCAGCACCTCGCCGATGATCAACGCCGGCTGCGCGCGAAGCTCGTCGCGAGTCCACACGTGATCGGTGCGGGCCAGTGCCGCCGCGTGCGATCGGACGAGGTCGTGCGTCTGCCGCATCAAGTCCGCCGTCTCCGCCGCTCGCAGCGGGGCTCGCGGCCGCAGGCGGATGAGCTCGGCGATCGGGCCCGCTCGCAGCGCTGCTCGCAGTCGCCGCGTGTCATCGTTGGTGTGGTCCTCGCGCCAGGTGACGCCCGCTCGCGCGCAAGCCACGCGGGCATCCTCGCGCGTGCAGCGCAGCATCGGGCGGATGAGCGTCACGCCGTGTTCGAGTGGCCGGCGCGGCGCGACACCGCGCAGCCCGGCGGGCCCGCTGCCGCGCAGCAGTGCCATCACCTGCGATTCCAGTTGATCATCGGCGTGGTGAGCGGTGGCGACCATCGTGATCCCCCGCTCGTGCGCGAGCTTCGCGAGCAGCGCATACCGCCGATCCCGCGACCGCCCCTCCGCGTTGCCCCCCTCGCTCGTCACCTCGCCCAGGATGAAGGGGATGCGCAGATGCTCGCAGAGTTCCTCGACGAATCGTGCATCGGCGAGTTCAAGCTCACGCGTGCGCAGGTCGTGGATGATGAACGCGGCGGCGATGTCGCGCGATGCCAGAGCCAGGGCGAGCAGCAGAGCCGTCGAGTCCGCCCCGCCCGAACATGCCACGAGCGTCGGCACCCCCCGGGCACCC
Source organism: Phycisphaerales bacterium (assembly GCA_044369085.1). Taxonomy (GTDB): domain Bacteria; phylum Planctomycetota; class Phycisphaerae; order Phycisphaerales; family UBA1924; genus JAEUIV01. The sequence continues at coordinate 9,045 of JBIPMO010000083.1, read as the reverse complement.
GCGGGATCCGAAAGGCGACGCCAGTCGAGAGCGACGCGCCGGACAAAAGAGTCAGCGCGGGTGAGCCCGCCGATCGCAGCGGGCCGTGAGACCGGGGATGCAAAGCGAACGCGCACGCAAGGATGGTAGAACAGCGGCGGCAAGCAAGATCGTGCCTCGAACGAGCCCCGAGCGCCAGCGAGCGGGTGTCTTGATGCCTTGAACGAGCCCCGAGCGCGAGCGAGCGGGTGTCTCCATAAATCAACGAGCCCCGACCGTCAGGGAGGGGATGGCCCGAGCGTGCCTCAAATCCATCCGCTCCCTGACGGCCGCGGCTCGTTTGGAGTCGCGACTCGTTCGGGGTCTTGTGATTCTCCAAGCATGCCCGTCGCTGCCGCTCGGGGCTCGTTCGAGGCATCACCAGTCGAGGGTGCCGAGGAATGCTCGGCGAAGGTCTGCCGTTGCGATCTTTCGGCTTGCTTTGCTTGCGCGATTGGAGTCGGCCGGGAGTTCGATGCACCCGGAATCATCGATGAAGCCAAGCAGATGCCACCAGATCTCGCTCAACGACTCGATGTCACGCGCGTGCTCGGGCGCAACCTCGACAACGTACCGACCAGGACGCTCCGCGAACATGCTCGCCGCCCAATCCGCGCGATCGTCTGCGAGCAAATCACATGATGCGAGCGATGCTCCCAACGACGGCTGCGCATCGCCCGCCGCAATCAGCATCTCCGCGATCGCGACGAGCCAGCCGCCTTCGCTCACATCGTGGGCGCTCTGGATCACGCCGCGCTCGATCAGGTCCGCAAGCGCCCGTGCCGTGCCCTTCCAATCCGAACACCTGCCCCCAGCAAGATGGTCAGCTTTATCATGCCCAAGCACGTAGAGCATGTTGCCAGCACGCTTGGCATCCATCGTCACACACTTGCTCACATCCGGCACGATCCCGATCCCCGAGATGAGCAGCGTCGGCGGGATCTCGATCAGCACTTCCTTCCCCGTCGTCGGGTCCTTGTAGCGGAACTGGTTGCTCAGCGAGTCCTTGCCGCTGACGAACGGTGTGCGGTACGTCTTCGCCGCGTCGTAGCAGCCAATCGCCGCACGCACCAGCGAGGCCATGTTCCGCGGGTTGTCGCAGCTCGGCCAGCAGAAGTTGTCGAGGATCGCGATGCGGTCCGGATCGGCGCCCACACACACGAGGTTCCGCACACACTCATCCACCGCCGCCAGAGCCATCAGGTACGGATCGCCGCCCAGCGCCGGATCGCCGACGGGCGTCGCCAGCCCGCACGCGATCGCGAGCCCCTGCTTCGACCCCGCCACGGGCTGGATCACCGCCGCATCGCCGGGCCCGATCCCGCCCGGCCCGACCAGCGGCTTGATGACCGTGATCCCCTGCACCTCATGGTCGTATTGGCGCACGATCCAGCGCTTGCTCGCGATGTTCGGGTGCGCCAGCAACGCGAGCAGCCGCTCCTTGATCTGTTCCCCACTGGATGGCTCGATGGCTTGATGGCTCGATGGCTTCTCGCTCGGCTGCCACACCGCCTCGCGCACGGGCATCGGGATGCCATCGTGCAGGAAGTCGCACGACAGCCGGCCGACCTCCACCCCCTTGAAGTTCAGGATGATGTCCCGCGCCGGCGTGCCGAACACGCCCAGGTCGGCTATCTCCACACCCTCTTCATCGCAGATCGCCCGCAGAGCCGCGATATTCTCGGGCGGGACGCTCAGAGCCATCCGCTCCTGGCTCTCGCTGATCCAGATCTCATCGTAGCGCAGCGCATCGTACTTGAGCGGCGCACGTTCCAGGTGCACCTCAGCGCCAAGATCCTTGCCCATCTCCCCCACCGCCGATGAGAACCCGCCCGCCCCGCAGTCGGTCATCGCCGAGAACAGGCAGCCGCTCGCGTGGTCGCGAGCCCGCAGGATCGCATCGAGCACGCGCTTCTCTTCGATCGCGTTGCCGATCTGCACCGCGTGCGAGAACTCATCCGCGTGTGTGTCGGTCAGTTCCGCCGATGAGAACGTCGCCCCGTGGATGCCATCCTTCCCCGTGCGCCCGCCCAGAGCGATGATCCGGTCGCCGGCCCGGGGCTTGCCCGTGATCTTTGACCGGTCCATCAGCCCGATGCAGCCGCAGAACACGAGCGGGTTGCCGATGTACCGGTCATCAAAGTAGACCGCCCCGTTGAGCGTCGGGATCCCCATCCGGTTGCCGTAGTCACGCACCCCATCGATCACGCGCGAGAGCACACGCTTGGGGTGGAGCACGCCCGGTGGAAGCGAAGACTGCTCGGGCATCGCCACGCAGAACACATCGGTCGATGCGATCGGCTTAGCGCCGAGCCCGGTCCCGATCACATCGCGGATGCAGCCGCCGATGCCCGTGGCCGCCCCGCCGTAGGGCTCGATCGCGCTCGGGCGGTTGTGCGTCTCAACCTTGACGTTGATGGCGTGCTTGTCGTCAAACGCGATCACACCCGCGTTATCGACGAACACCGACAGCGCCCAGTCGAGGCCGTCCCGGATCAGCTCGTGCGTCGCCGCCGCCACGGTGTTCTTCAGCAGGTTCCTGATCGTCACCGACCCATCCGCGTGCACCGTCACGCCGGGCCGCCCCTCCCACCGAATGGGATCTTCCACTGAATGGCTCGATGGCTCGATGGCTTGATGCCTTCGGTAGTTCACCGTGCTCTTGAGCGTCTTGTGGACGCAGTGCTCGGACCACGTCTGCGCGATGGTTTCGAGCTCGATGTCGGTGGGTTCGCGGGCCGCGCCCGCACGGTCGCGATAGTGCGCCTGCACCGCCTTCATCTCCGCGAGCGACAGGAACAGGTGCCCCTCGCGCGAGAGCTTCATCAGCGCCTCATCGCTCAGCCCGGTGATCGGGACGTGACGAAGCCGCTGGTCGGCCGGATGGGCCCTGGGGAACGCCGCGGGCATCCACGGCGACCGGTGCACCGCCTCGATCACGCCATTCGCGAGCAGCCGCCGAGCGAGCGCCTCCGCCCCGGCCTCGTCCACCCCGGCCAGGTCGTAGCGTGTCCCGGTCGTCACCTCGATGTCCCTGGACCCCGTCAGTTCGCGCACCGCATCGCGCACCGTCTGGGCGGCCGGATCCATCACCCCGGGCAGCGGATGCACCTCAACGATGCGGTCCCCCACGCGCGGGGGCGTCGCCCCGACCACGCTCTCTTCGAGCACCGGGTCGGTCAGCAACCGCGCTCGCAGCCGCTCGAGCGCCGGCCCGTCCAGCGGTGCCTGCACGAGGTAGACCCGCGCGGTCCGCACCTCAGCGCACGACACACCCAACGAGCGGGCCGCGCGCATCACCGACCGCGCCAGCGGGTCGCCAGCGCGGGCCGAGGGACGGACTTCGATGCGGTGTACGGCGGTCGAGCCGCCAACGGCTACAGAAGACTGGGCGTTCACCAGCCCATCCTAGCAGGGCCCGTAACCACGCCTCCGGGGGTTCGTTACCGCAAGAATCACCACACGATATGAACCATCCACCATGCCGCCGGTAGCACCATCGAACCATCCGACACACGGAGGCACACGCATGACCGGCGCGAAGTTACTGGGCGGAATGTTCATCATCATGGGAGCGGGCCTCATCGTGCTCGGGCTCGTGACCAACGATGCGGTCTTCGCGGGCTGCGGGGGCACCATGGCCGCCGCGAGCATCCCCTGCTTCCTCGACAAGCCCCGCCGGGGAACCTGCACCAAGCGCCGCCGCGGCCCGGCTTCCGATGACGAAGTCGCCATGCTCGCCACCGCCGCCCCGGTCGCCACCGTCGCAACCTCGACGAACTGATAGCGCAGCAAAGACGCCCTGAACGAGCCCGGAACGCCAGTGACGGGTGAATCTGCGTCGCCTTGGTTCGGAACTCAAAGAAAGAGCAACCCGTCGCTCGCGCTCCGGGATCGTTCAGCGTTGTCGCGCAGTGACGCCCGCTACACTCCGCCCGCATGACCAGCGAGCCCGGGAAGCCGATCATCCTGCTCTTCACCGATGGTGCCTGCTCGGGAAACCCCGGGCCCGGCGGCTGGGCCTACATCCTGCGCCACCCTGCCTCCGGCAAAGAGGTCCACAAAGCGGGCGGCGAACCCGACACCACCAACAACCGGATGGAACTCACCGCCGTCATCGAGGGGCTGCGTGCCATCAAGAAGCCATCGCACGTCGAGATCTATTCCGACAGCCAGTACGTTCTCAAGGGCCTCGAAGAGTGGATGGCGGACTGGAAGAAGCGCGGCTGGAAGACCGCGGCGAAGAAGCCCGTCAAGAACCAGGAGCTCTGGAAAACGCTCGACGATCTCAAGCAACTGCACGAGCTCTCGTTTCACTGGATCAAGGGCCACAACGAGCATCCTGAGAACGAACGCTGCGATGCGATGGCGGTCGAGCAGCGCGATCTGCACGCCACCATGAGGTGATGGATCACCGCCCGCTATCCGGGCGCTCTCGGACCATCGCTGTCAGCCCTTTCCCCAGCCGGATCCGGCGGCCCCGCAGCGCGTCCGACAACGAACTCCAGTGTTTCGACCGGCCAGCCTCGCGCCGATCTTGCCCGTATGAAAACCGGCAAGATGATCCGCTGGACCCTGTTGCTCGTCAGCACCTGCATCAGCCTCTGGCAGGCGCCGGCGATCATCCACGCCCTCGACAGCGCCAAGGCCGCTTCGGGCGGGCCCGGGGGGTTCCAGGGGGTCCGGGGGATCCCGGACTTGAAACAACTCACCGGGCAGACCGGCATCCCCTCGCTGCCCGGGATGCCTTCGCTGCCAGCGCTGCAGGCCGGAGCCAACGCACAGGCATCGCAGCAGAACCTCGCAGCGCTGCAGGCAGCGCTCGCAGGCAGCGCGGCGAAGCAGAAGTCGGCATCCAAGGATCCCAAAAAGGCCGAGGATGACCTCGTCATCTTCTCGCCCGATGGCAAGCAGCTCACCGAAGCCGAGCGACAGAAGCTGCTCCGCGAAGCCGCTCGCAACCGCTCGGCCCCCCGAGCTGATGCCCCCTCGAACGGCAAGTAGCCCGTTCATCCCGCGAACTCGCGGTTCGCTCGCCGACGACGCTAGCGATCCAGCCCGAGCTTGCCCCGCTTGGCCTGCCACTCGGCCTGCTCGCGCTTGTTCGTGGTCTCGATCTCGGGCCTGCCCGCGCGCATCGCCTCGATCTCGAGCCGCGTCAGCCGCACGCTCTCCATCTCGTAATCGCGGAATGCCTCCATCGTGATCGGCACGATCGGCTCCATGAGCCGCCACATCGCCGACGCGTAGTCGCGGATCTCCGCCTGCGCGTGCGGGTCCAGCCTCAGCGACAGGAACCTCAGCACGTTGTGCAGGTCGCACTTCCAGTACCACTCCGTGTACACATTCACGGGCAGCCCGATGCGCGCGAGCTCACGTGCGACCCCCTGCTGCGTCAGGTCCACATACTCCTTGTACAGCGCCTCGGCCCGCTCCAGATACGCCAGAAACTGCTCGGCTGTCCCAACCTCGATCGGCTCGTCCCCGCCCTGGCGGTTCGTCGCGCTCTGTTTGCGCACCATGTCAACCGTGGGCCGGTAGAACCGGTCGGGCATCACCGAGTAGCGCCCTGAATACTCGTTCACGTTCGCGGTGCGGTGGCGGATCCACTGACGGGCCACGAACACCGGCATCGCGCAGTGGAACTTGAACTCCACCATTTCAAACGGCGTGGTGTGACGATGACGCAGCAGATAGCGGATCAGCCCGCGATCCTCCGACACCTGCTTGGTCCCGATCCCGTACGACACCCGAGCCGCCTGCACGATCGCCATGTCCGCCGTCTGCCCCTCGGGCACGAGCCGCGGCATCACATCCAGCATCGCCACCAGCCCGTGATCGTGCACCTTGATCTCATGCCGCGCCGCCCCGCCCATCAGGTCAACAAACCCCGCCCCCCCCTCGAGCGGGATGCGCCGCACCTCCCCAGCAGCGGGCTGCACCGGGACAACAACCGGACCATTCACGGCGATGGGTGGGGCGCGATCAGTCACGCCCCAAGCCTACGCGACCCGCGCAATTCCAACGCGAATCGACAGCTTGACCAGAAGTGTCAGCTTCTGACAGACAATCCACATCAACTGACAGGCGAGCACCCTCACTCCCCCACTTCCGCCGCCGCCACCATCGCCCGCTCGGCCCACGCTCGCCACTTGCGCTCCACCTCGGCCGGGCTCCCGAATCTCGCCTCGAACAGCTCGACATGACGCCCCGCCGCGACCTCCCCCGCCTCGCGCGACAGGTCCACGAACAGCCCGCCCAGAGCCCGAGCATCCTGCTCGTACAGGAACCGGAACAGCGAATGCGCCTGCGCGTACAGCGCCGACACCGCCTCGCCATCGCCCGATGGCTCATCGATCGCCAGCAACGCTTGCAGCGGAACCACGCGCCCCTCGGTGAGCGCCCGCGCGAGATCGCGGTCGCGCTGCGGCACCGCCCGCCCCGGGCCGAAGCGGCCGCGCTGCGCATCGTCCTCGCTCTGCGGCTCGAAGCACGTCGCGAACCCCTCGCTCATCCAGAACGGGTACGCCCGGCTCCGCATCTGCAAGCCGCGGTTGAACGCGAGCAGGTGCGCCGCCTCGTGCGCTGTCTTGGCAGCGCTCGACCGAGCGGCCTGCCGCCCCAGCGATTGTTCGTTCCCCTCGACCTCGCTGCGCACATGCCGAGCGATCGCGCGGTACGCCTCGGCCACATCGCGACGACCCTCGCGACGAGCCTGCGCTGCTCGCTCGTCCGCCCGGTCGGCCTGACGACGAGCCTCATCCAGCTTCTCATCAGCCTCCGCAAAGTCGGGCGATGTCCGCGGGTCAAAGAACACGATCCGGTTGCTCTTCACCGCGTAGTACCCGCCGATCCAGCGGGCCAGCACGCCATCCTGTGCCGCCGCGAACGCCTCGAACCGCTCATGGTCGGCGATCAGCACGCACAGCAGCTTGCTCCGCGCTGGCTGCGCCACCAGACCCATCTCCGACAGCGCATCCTCGAACCGCTCGGCGGTGGTTTCGAGCAGGTTCCCCCGCGTCCGCGTCCAGCCCGCATCGCCATCCGACAGCACCACAAAGCGCTTGGTCTCCGAACGCCTGAACCCCGGGCCCAACGCAGCCAGCGTCTCGCGAATCTGATTCTCATCCGCCCGCACAGCAGCATCGCGCTGGCTCGCCGCCGCGTTCTGCGCCGAGGCGATCTTCACCGCCGGCGTCAGCGCCACGCCAACCCAGAGCGTGCCCGCCAGCGCCCCCAGAACCAACGTCCCGCCGTGCTTCACGAGTCATCCCTCGCCGGGGCGGGCGCGGCCCGGCAAACACACGGGCACGCCGCCCCGCGAAGCTCATCGACGAGCGGTCCGAGGGTCTTGTGCGCCGCCTCCGATGCACAGCGATCGCACCGCCGAGCACAACGCGCATCCCGTCAGCAAGGTCCGCGAACGACAGTGGGAACTTGCCTTCAACGAGCCCCGAACGACAGTGAGGGCCTGCCTCCAACGCGCCCCCAACGCAACGAAAGGGCTGCGCCGCACCCCCGCCCAATCCACCGGTCGCTACCGCTCCCGTCTCGTCAAAACCCAGACGTCCGAAAAACAACGACGGGCCCTCGCAGGCCCGTCGCGTTCATTCAAGCTGTCGGATCCCGCTCAGTTCGCCAGGATCTTGATCTCGACGCGGCGGCTGTCCTTCTTCGACCCCTTGGGGTTCGAAGGCCCGTACGCCGAAGCGTGCGTGAGGTTGTCGGGGATCCCCTTGGAGTTCATGTAGCGCTCGACCGACAGGGCCCGCTGGGCCGACAGGTTCTCGTTGTCGGTGTACTTGGCCTTGGACTTCTTGAGCGGATCGGTGTCCGTGAAACCGGCGATCTCGATGCGGTTCCCGGAGTACTTCGACTTGATCTCAGAGATGATCTTGTCGACCTCGCGCTTGCCGGCGGAGGTAAGGACCGTCGACCCCGGGCCGAAGGCCACATCGCCCGCGATCGTCAGGATGCGGTCGCTGCCGCCGCCCCGGGACATCCCGGTGTCGGCCGTCGCGGGGGCCGCGGCGGGCGCCTGCTTCAGCGTCGCGTTCTCGTTCTCGAGCTCGGTCACGCGGGTCTGCGCCTGCGTCAGCGCATCCTGCGCCTGCTGCGCCTGCGACCGCAGATCATCGTTCTCCTTCGTCAGGTCCGCGATCATCAGCTCCTGCTGCTTGGGCTTGTTGTTGCACCCGCCCAGACCCATCGAAGCGGCAGCGGCAAGAACCGCCAGCGCGAGCAGCCGGGTCCGGCGTCCAATCTCGTTCGTCTTCTTCATCCTGAGTTCACTCCGCTGAAAGATCGTCCCCGAGTCCGTGACCCGGCGGCCCCCGGTTCTCCATACCCGGGCGGGCGCGAAGTCTCTCAGACTCCGGGGAAAACAGCAATTCCACTCCCCAAACCTTCGCCATCAGGTCCCGCGGGCGGAGCGAGTCGGAGCGCTTCACGACGCGCCGCGGGCCTCTTCGAATCACGTCAGGGGATATTGATGTTTCGGCCAAACAGCACCGAAAGCACCACTTCAAACGCCGGCTTGAACACCACCACCAGCATCGTCGCCGCCGCCAGGTGCGGGCCATACGGCAACGCCGTCCCCTGCGTGTGGAAAACCTGACGGAAGGCCACGCTCAGGCACGCCCAGCCGATCCCCATGAACGGCGCTGTAAAGAACGCGAGCGTCGGATCGATCCACCCTAGACACGCCCCCACCGCCGCCATCAGGTGCACATCCCCCAGCCCCATCGCCTCTTTCCCAAGAACCAGCGACCCACCGATCCGGAACACCCACACCAGCCCGCCGCCCGCCAGGAACCCCATCGACACCCCACCCAGCGCACGCACCCACAGCGGAGCGTTGAACGAAGCATCCCCCAGCACCCCCGGCTCGCGGCAGAGCCACCACCCCAGCGCCCCGAGCACCACGCACGGCAGCAGGTAGATGATCTCCTTCACCATCTCCCGCCGGGCATGCGGGTAGTGCGTCCACACCGGCTCGTCCGACCCCGCGCCCGGCTCGTCGGCAAC
>JBIPMO010000312.1:0-3526 GCA_044369085.1 Phycisphaerales bacterium | reverse complement strand
CCAGCGGGGCGACATCGTCGATCGCCGGGGTCGCGTGCTCGCCACGACGCGCGTCGGCTATCGCGTGTTCGTCGACCCGTCCGCGCTCGTTCCGCCCTACGGCGAGCTTGTCACAGCGCTGTCTCAAGTGACTGGGGTATCGGCCGATGAGGTCGCCAACACGGTCATCGGTCGTGCATCCGAGAACGAGCAGCGCAGCGCCGAGGGCAGGCCGCTGATCCGCTACGCATCGGTCGGCGGGATCCTCAGCGATGGGCAGCTCGAACTGGCTCGGCGGCTCACCCTGCCCGGCGTCCACCTCGAGCGTCGCGCTGTCCGCGAGACCCCGGGCGGCGAGGCCGTCGCATCGGTCGTCGGCAAGGTCGGCATCGATGACAACGGCCTGCTCGGCGCCGAGCTGACGTACGAGAAGTCGCTCCCCGCATCGTCCGGCAAGATCGAGTTCGTCCGTGACACCCGGGGCAACGCGCTATGGGTCGAACCGACGGGCTACAGGCCGCCCGCCAAGGGCGAACAGGTGCGCCTCACGATCGACCTGGAACTGCAGCGCATGGCCGAGGAGGAGCTCAAGCGCGGCGTCTACGACGCCGACGCCGCGGGCGGCCGCCTGGTCATGGTCGACCCCGCCTCGGGCGATGTGCTCGCCATGGTCGACTACGTCCGCGACGACCTGAAGGGCCTCGAAGAACCCCCGCAGCGGCAGGCCATCAAGGGCCGCGTGGTCGAGCCGGATTCGAGCGGTCATCGCTACCGCACCATCCGCACCGATGATGCTCGCGGCATCCACCCCGCGCTGGCCCGCAACCGGACGATCGAGGACATCTACGAGCCCGGTTCAACCTTCAAGTGCTTCATCTGGTCCAGCATCACCGAACGCGGTCTGGCCCGGCCGGATGAGACCTTTGATACGCACGGCGGCGTGTGGGTGACCGACTACGGCCGGGTGATCCGTGACGTGGTTGACAAGCCCACCATGACCTGGTCGGAAGTGCTCATCAACTCGTCGAACATCGGCATGGTCCAGGGCGCGGCCCGCATGTCCTTCGCCCAGACTCGTCACGACATCCTCCGTTTCGGCTTCGGCAAGCCCACCGGCATCGGCCTGCCCGGCGAGGCATCCGGGCTCGTCACCACCGCCAAGGCCTGGAGCAAGTACACACAGACATCGATCGCCAGCGGCTACGAGATCGGAGTCACGCCGCTGCAGGTGGTCCGGGCGTTCAGTGTCTTTGCCCGCAGCGGCGACCTTGCGGGCACGCTGCCCGATGTCCGCCTGCGGATCGACCCCCAGGAAGACGCGAAGGCCAAGGTCCGCTACCAGGTCCTGCCGCCGTGGGTCGCGTACCTCGCGCGGGACACGATGGTCAACGTGGGACGCGGGATGGAGCAGCGAGCTCGCCTGCGCTTCCCGGATGAGCCGCCGCTCCGCCACCCGCTCTTCGGAAAGTCAGGCACCGCTCAGATCCCGCGCCCGGATGGCAAGGGGTACTTCCGCGGCCAGTACAACTGCTCGTTCCTGGCCGGGGCCCCGCTCGACAATCCGCGCGTGGTGCTGGTCGTGGTGATCGATGATCCGGGCCCGGAGGTGATCCGCAAGCGGATGCACTACGGGACCTCGACGGCGGGCCCGGTCGTGCGCCGGGTGCTCCGACGCACACTCGACTACATGGGTGTCCCCGTCGCGGGCGATCCGGTGGGGGCGATGATCGCGGCCGCCGATGCCGGCGAGCACACCGTTCGGGACTGACGAGCTTCTGCTCAGGCTGTTGCGGTCGGTTGCCCGCCCACCCTTGTGGCCGAGGCGGCGCTGCGCTCGGCGGTCGTTGCGTCAAAGCGGAAGATCAGATGATGATCGGCCCCTTGACTGGTGTAGCTCAGGGCCGCCTCGCCCGCGAGTTCGAAATGGGTGAAACCCTCGATCAGGCGCGATCCCAGGCGCTTCTCGGGGGAGTGCAGGGCCGGGGGCCCGCCAGATTCACTCCAGCGGAACTCGACGCGGTGATGCATTTCGCCCGCGGTGACGACCCACGAAACATGCACGCGACCCCCCGGGGTGCCCGCGGCCCCGTGCTTGACGCTGTTGGTCATGAGCTCCTGGATGACCATCGCCAGGGCGGTTGCCTGCCGCGCTGGCACCGGGGTCGGCGGGCCGTCGAGGCTGAGCGTCCCCGCCGCGTCGGGCGGGTAGAGGGCCGAGGTCAGCTTGCGCAGCTCCAGGGGCTTCCAGTTGCTCTCTGACAGGAGGGCGTGCACGGACGCCATCGCGCTCACGCGCGTGCGGATCGACTGCGCGTACTCCTGAACCGCCGTGGTCGACAGCGCCGTCTGGTCGATGAGCGTCAGCAGCCCCGACAGAGCGTTCTTGACCCGGTGGTCGAGCTCCCCCAGCAGCAGCTGCAGCACCTCGTTGGCGTGCCTGATCTCGTCCTGCGAACGGCGGGATTCGGTGACATCCTCCGCGATGCCGGCGATGCGATAGACCGTCCCCCGCTGGTCGCGCACCGGGTAGGCGCGGTCGCGGATCCATCGGATCCCGCCATCGGGGCGAACGATGCGATAGTGCACATCAAAGCCGCGGCGCGCGGTGTGATCGTTGGCCTTGACGAACGCGGCGAGATCCTCCGGGTGAATCGTGTCGCGGAACCGGATCGCCCCTTCGACCAGCGCGTGAGGATCCATCCCCCACACATCGCGGAACGCCGGGCTGATGTACTGGATCTCGTTCCCCTCGGCGTTGGTCACCCAGAAGACCTCGCGAGCGTTCTCGGTGATCTGCCTCAGGCGCTGCTCGCTCTCGCGGAGGCGGGTCTCGACCGCCTTGCGCCGCGTGACATCCGACATCGCGCCGATCATGCGCAGCGCACGACCGGAAGGATCGCGGACGATGTACCCGCGGTCGGCGATGTCCGCGTAACGCCCGTCGGCCCGGCGCAGCCGGTACTCATCGCCCCAGCCGGTGGCGACGCCCTGCAGAGCAGACTTGAGCCCCGCGATCACGCGTTCGGCGTCGTCGGGGTGCAGGTGGTCACGCCACCACGGATGCTCCCCCAGCGGCGCGCCGGCCGCGGCCGTCAGAGCGCTCGCCGCGGAGGCATCGCTGCGGGCCAGCGAGTTGGACACGAGGTCCCAGTCCCAGATCACGTCGTTGGCGGCGCGGGACGCGAGGCGGTAGCGCGTCTCGGAGAGCGCCAGGGCCTCCGTCGAATGGCGGAGTTCGGTGATGTCAAGGCAGGTTCCGACCACCTGCTTGGGCGACCCGTCGGCACGCCTCGCCAGGACCGTCTCGCGGCTGCTGAGCCAGTGGTAGCTGCCCCGTGTGTCGCGCACGCGGTACTCGTGCAAGACGACCTCGCCGTCTTCCGCGGCGAGCAGCCGCGAGTGGTGGGTCTGGTTACCCTCAAAGTCTTCCGGGTGCATGATCGTCTGCAGCAGCCCGCTGCCCATGGCCCGCACATCCTCCGGGGTATACCCGAGCATGTTGAAGAAGTGGCCGTTGACATAGACGTTCTGCCGCAGTTCGAGGTCG
>JBIPMO010000311.1:0-3530 GCA_044369085.1 Phycisphaerales bacterium | reverse complement strand
ACCCCGACCCACCGGGCACCAACGGCGGCGGCGAGCTTGATGGCGATGGCGGTTCCTCGCCCGTCGATCAGGCCGATGGCGCCCTCGCCGAGGGCGACCGCTCGCCCGTCAAGGCCCGCGAGCACGGGGCGCTCGACAAGCTCGATGCCAACATCACCCCCGACCACGCCGCGACGCGTGCCAAGGCGATCGACCCGGCTTCGCTCGTGTCCGAGCCGGGCTACTTCAGCGGCGACCAGTGGGTCGACCTCACCACCGACCCCTCGCGCATCGCCATCCGCATCACGGGCGACAACGGCCTGGCGAGCCTCGCGGGCCTGCTCGCACCGCTCGGCGCGACCCTTGACAACGTGACCCCCGCCTCGGCCGCTCTGGCCGCCGATGGCTGGTACTACATCAGCATCAACGCGGGCACGGGCGGGTTCGACGCCGTGACCTCGCTCGCCGCCAATATCGCCGATGGGTCGGGCATCGCCTTCATCTCGCCCGTCTTCCGCGCTGGTGATGGCACCGCCGCAATCATCGATGGCCGTTCGATCATCTCCACCATCGATGGAGCCGAGGTGCAGGGCGCTGTGCAGCCCTTTGCCGATCAGCCGGGCCTCTACACCGCCCCCGCCACCGCCGCGAGCGGCTGGCAGGCACTCGCCCAGTTCAACCGCATGGCTCTGACCCCGGGCATCCGCTTCTCCGAGCCCGACTTCCTGATCGATGGCAGCGACCCGACACGCACCACCGCCGCCTACCTCATCCTTCATGCCGCCCGCGCCGCCGCGGCGAGCACCGACCACGCCATCTCCAACTACCCGCTGCCCAGCGCCCTGCTCGGCACCTCTTCAACCCGGTCGACGACCCACCCGACGCTGCAGGCCGTGCTGAACGACCTGGGTCGCAGGGGCGAAGGCATGACTTCGGACACCAACAACGATGGAACGGTCGACATCAACGATGTGATCAACACCATCCAGCAGAATCAGCGCTGACCTCCCCCTCGGGGGGGCGGCGCTGGATCAGGAAAAGCGCATGGCGGGGCTCCTCAGTGTGAGGGGCCCCGCTTTTGTTTTCGCTCGCTGATCATTCCCTCGGCTTCGCCGCCGGGCGCACCGTGTCGAACAGCACATCATCGAGCGGCGGGTCTTGGTCGAGATCCATGACCCCGCCATCGTCGGTGAAGTTCATCCCCACGGAGTACAGACGGAAGAGCCGCCCCTCCGGGTCTTCGCCCGGGTCTAAACGCCGATAGACAAACGAACCGTCGCTTGTGAACCCGTCTTTCGGTCGCACCTCGATGAACTCCGGCACGAGCTCGTCGAGTGTTCGGGGCGGCTCGCCGTGCGCCCGACGGAAGAGCTCGACCGCGAGGGCGAGCCGTGTGCCGTCCATGAGAGTTTCGGCAAGGTCGATGCTCTTGTGATAGGCATCCGGGTCCGTGTCATCTGCTGACTCGTACAACAGATAGACCGAGCCCCGTGCCGCGCGGTAGCGCCTGAACGGATCTCGTGGGCGCGCCCACGGTGCTATCGTGGCTTCCAAACTGTCGAACTCGCAGAGTCTCCGAGCGTCCTCGAGCATCCGCCGCCGTGTTGGCAGAAGGAACGAGCGGAGATTATCGCTCCAGTGCACCTTCGGCGCGCTATTGATGATGTACTCGAACCGCTTGTCCATCGAGATCAAAGGGTCGTGCATCCACGCATCAGGTCCGTTCCGCACGAACCAACCGCCCCCGATCAGCCCCGGCCCGAAGTGGTGATCGAGCGAGTCAACTGTCGAGATGTACTCGCCCTCGATGATCCTCGGCAGCGTGATCAGCATCGTGCGCTCGTCGATGATCCGCATCGCTCGGCGGACGTGATCATCCGGCAGCAAACCCTCGCGAGCCAGCATCGCGATCTGTGGCCCCAGAGTTCGGAGCCCGGATGAACCCGTGATGCCACCGCCAAGAGTCGGAATGGCGGCCCGCCCTTCACTCATGTTGATCGCGACCCTCAGCAACACGAGCGCCTCATCCGGGTCGCCGTCGATTGCGGATAGACGCATCTGGACAAGGCACATATCGAGAACGATTGAGGACGCTCAAAAGTCTGTGCCGTGGATGATCGACGACAGCGGTGTTGCTCCTGATTCGATCTCGAACTCCGCAGGATCGATCGGCGGCACGGGCGGCGGCATCTCCGCCAGCGACCGCAGCGCCGCCAGCAGACCCTCCGACTCCAGCATCCTCAGATCGCCGTGCAGCGCCTCGGACTCCGTCCGACGCGGGTCGCCGTAGAGCAGTTCATCGACGTCGTAGATCTTCAGCCCTTCGCGGGCTTCCATCTCCTCGGAATCGGCGAACTTGCTCACACGCTTTGTCACTCGCTCCAGCACGCGCCACGCCTCGACCGATGTCGAGGGCCCCGCTGCGACCAGCGCCCGCATCGCGGGGAGCATGTCCATTGTCGGCCTGGGCTTCGCCGTGTACGCCCACACCACGACATATAGCCCAGCTCCCGCCACCAGCAGGAACGCCACAGCCACAGCGACGCTGATCCACCGCAACCCGTGACGTCTTCCACTCACGTCCCGCCTCCGGTCTTCAATCCCGCCTACTGCCTCTTCCCCTTCCCCTTGCGATCATCGCGGTGATCGCTCTTGCGGGCTTCGCGGCTGCGGCTGCGGGCGGCTCGTTTGTCGGCGCCGGTGCGGCTCTCGAAGCCGCCGCCGAGGTCATCGCCCGCGGTGGCGCCGCCGAGCTTCAGGCGGTCGGTGAGTTTCTTCTCTTTGCCTGTGTCGCGTGAGCCCGCATCGGTGATGACCAGTTCCATCTGGCGGCGGGAGAGGTCGATCTCGGCGATGGTCACGTGCAGGCGGTCGCCGATGTTGTAGGAGCGGCCCGAGTTCTGCTCGACGAGCGACCCGCTCTGGCGGTCCATGATCCAGCGCGGGTTGGTGATGGTCTTGCCGTTCTTCTCGGGGGCTGGCAGGTCCTCGACTTTGCACAGGCCCTCGGCGAGGTACTTGTCGAGGCGCACGAACACACCGTTGGCGGTCATGCCCGTCACCAGAGCGGGGAAGCTCTCGCCGATGTGCTTCTCGAGGAGCTGCAGCACCAGGAACTGGCGGAGCTCGCGCTCGGCGCTCTCGGCGTTGTCTTCGGTCAGGCTCAGGCGGCTGCCGATGGTCGCGAGGGTCTGCTGGTCCGGGCACTCGTACGAATCGCGCAGGGCCGCGCCGAGCTTCTTGAACTCGGCCTCACCGCGCGGCGGCTTGGTGCAGTTGTCGGTGAGTTCGAGGAATCGCGTCAGGGCCCGGTGCACGGTCAGGTCGGCGTAGCGACGGATGGGGCTCGTGAAGTGGGCGTAGGCGGAGCTGGCGAGGGCGAAGTGACCGACGAGCGAGGGTGAGTACTCGGCTCGCGTGAGCGTGCGCAGCACGGCGAAGTGGATCGCCGGGGCCGCCGGGCTGCCGACGGTGGCATCGAGCAGGGCCTGAAGCTCCTCGCGCGTCGGGTTCTTGGGGATCTTGAAGCCCGCCACCTTCACATAGTCGCG
>JBIPMO010000082.1:0-11527 GCA_044369085.1 Phycisphaerales bacterium | reverse complement strand
GGCGCGGGGCAGCCTGCCGCCCGATGTCGACCCGGTCATGGGGCCGATCGCCACCGGTCTTGGCGAGGTCTACATGTGGACCGTCGAGTACGAGCACCCCCACGGCCGGGGCGCGGCGGCGATCGATGGCGAACCGGGCTGGCAGGCGGGCGGCGCGTATCTCACCCCCGAGGGCAGGCTGCTCGCGAGCGATGTCGAACTCGCCGCGTACCTTCGCGAGGTGCAGGACTGGATCATCCGCCCGCAGCTCAAGGGAGTGAAGGATGTGGCGGGTGTCGACGCCATCGGCGGCTACGTCAAGCAGTACCACGTCCAGCCGGACCCGATGAGGCTGGTCTCGTACGGGCTCACGTTCCACAGCGTGATCGAGGCGCTGGAGAAGAACAACATCTCGACCGGTGCGGGCTACATCGAGCACAAGGGCGAGTCGTACCTCGTCCGCGCCACCGGCCGCATCCAGTCGGTCGAGGAGATCCGGGGCATCGTCATCGGAAGCAGGGGAGGGGTGCCCGTCTACATCAGCGACATCGTGTCGGAAGGCGGGGTCGGGATCGGGCGCGAGCTGCGCACCGGCTCGGCGAGCGAGAACGGCGAGGACGTGGTCGTGGGCACGGCCATCATGCTGATCGGGGCCAACAGCCGCACCGTGGCCGCGGCGGTGGACCAGAAGATGGCAGAGGTGCAGCGGTCGCTGCCCCAAGGGATCAGGATCAAGACGGTGCTGAACCGCACCAAGCTGGTCGATGCGACGATCGCGACGGTGCGGAAGAACCTCATCGAAGGGGCGATCCTGGTGGTCGTCGTGCTGCTGCTCATGCTCGGCAACTGGCGGGCCGCGCTCATATGCGCGCTGGCGATCCCGCTCTCTATGCTCATGACCGCCACGGGGATGGTGCAGAGCAAGGTCAGCGGCAACCTGATGTCGCTGGGCGCGATCGATTTCGGCCTGATCGTCGATGGGGCGGTGATCATCGTCGAGAACTGCCTGCGCCGGCTCGCGGAGGAGCAGAAGCACAAGGGAAGGCTGCTCACGCTTCAGGAGCGGCTGCACATCGTCTTCGACGCGAGCAAGGAGGTTCGCAAGGCCACGGCCTTCGGCGAGGCGATCATCATCACGGTCTACTTCCCCGTGCTGGCGCTCTCGGGAGTCGAGGGCAAGATGTTCCACCCGATGGCCATCACGGTCATCCTGGCGCTGGTCGCCGCGTTCATCCTGTCGCTGACGTTCATCCCTGCGATGGTGGCGCTGTGCATCACAGGAAAGGTGACGGAGAAGGACATGTTCCTGATCCGCTGGGCCAAGTCGGCCTACGAGCCCGTCGTCCGCCAGGCGGTGCGGCTCCGCTACGGGGTGGTCATCGCGGCGGTGGCCGCGTTCGCGGGGTCTCTGGTGCTGTTCACGAGACTGGGGCAGGAGTTCGTCCCGACGCTCGACGAGAAGGACATCGCGATGCACGCCATGCGCATCGCATCCACCGGGCTCACGCAGTCGCAGACGATGCAGTACGACGTGGAGCGCACCGTTTCGGCGTTCCCCGAGGTGGCGTTCGTCTATTCCAAGACGGGCACCGCAGAACTCGCGAGCGACCCCATGCCACCCAACGTCTCTGACACGTTCATCATCCTGAAGGACGCCGGGCAGTGGCGGAGCGAGGCCGAGCTTGATCGCCTGATCGCCGAGAAGACCGAGGAACTCGAACGGATGGGCGCGCACGGCGGTGGTGGGGGCCATGACGATCATGGCCACGGCTCGGAAGAAGCCCACGCCCACGGCCCGCCGCCCGCGGGCCACAAGGGCAAGCTCATCAAGCTGCTGGAACTCACGCTCCAATTCGCCCCCGGAAACAACTACGAGTTCATGCAGCCTATTCAGATGCGCTTCAACGAGTTGATCTCCGGCGTGCGTGGCGATGTCGCCGTCAAGGTCTACGGCGACGATTTCGCATCTATGCAGCGGACCGCCGCGGAGGTCCTGGGGGTGCTCCAGGGCATCCCGGGCGCGGCGGATGCCAAGGTCGAGCAGACCGAGGGGCTGCCCGTCATGACGGTCGTGCCCGATCGTGCAGCGCTCGCGAGGTACGGGCTGAACGTCTCGGATGTGCAGGAAGTGGTCGCGGTGGCGATGGGCGGGCGTCAGGCGGGACAGGTGTTCGAGGGTGACCGGCGCTTTGACCTTGTGGTTCGTCTCCCCGATGCGCTGCGCGGCGACTTCGGCATGCTCGAACGCCTGCCCATCCCCCTGCCCGGGGGCGAGGGCGTGCCCGAGCAGATCATGCAGGTCGCGACCAGCGATGGCGGTGCCGGCCCGGGCGCAGCGCACCGGGAGATGGGCTTCGTCCCGCTGGGCACCGTGGCCGCGGTGGAGATCGCCGAGGGAGTCAACCAGATCAGCCGTGAGAACGGCAAGCGCCGCATCGTGGTGCAGTGCAACGTGCGCGGGCGTGACCTGGGCTCGTTCGTCGCCGAGGCGCAGGCCGGGATGGCGCGGGTCGACCTGCCCGCGGGGCAATGGCTCGCCTGGGGCGGCCAGTACGAGAACCTGGTCGCCGCGAAAGAGCGGCTCTCGATCGTCGTCCCGGTGTGCTTCGTTCTCATCTTGCTGCTGCTGATGGCGACCTTCAAGAGCCTCAAGTACGCGCTGCTGGTCTTCGCGGCGGTGCCGCTCGGGCTGACCGGCGGCGTGGTGGCGCTGTGGCTGCGCGGCATGCCCTTCTCGATCTCGGCGGCGGTGGGGTTCATCGCCCTGTCGGGCGTCGCCGTGCTCAACGGGCTGGTGATGATCATCTTCATCAACCAGCTCCGCGAGAGGGGCGAGAAACTTGAAGACGCGATCATCCACGGATCGATCACGCGCTTGCGCCCGGTGCTCATGACCGCGCTGGTCGCTTCCCTGGGCTTTGTCCCGATGGCGATCGCCACGGGCACGGGGGCGGAGGTGCAGCGCCCGCTCGCGACCGTTGTCATCGGCGGGCTCATCTCGAGCACACTGCTGACGCTGCTGGTGCTTCCCGCGCTGTACCGCATTTTCACGGGCACGAGCAAGGACGGCCTGCCCGGCCCGAGGCCCGAGGTGTGGGAGAAAGGTGATTCTGCGCCGGTATCGCAGCCCAATCCCGGTTCCAGATCGTGATCGCCACGCTTGCGGGCGCGTAGCTCGCGAGTGCCAAGCGTTCGAGTCTTGTCAGTTCCTTCAACGAGGAGACTTCCGATGAATCAGTCCGCTTCTTCGAGTGTCGGCCGTTCCCGGTCCATGGTCCTGGGTCTTGCCGCGGGTGTCGGGCTGACCGCCATCGCGGGCGTCCTGATGGGCCAGGGCGCGAGCCAGCCGGTCAAGAGCGATCCGCAGTACTTCGTCACCCCCGACGGTGAAGGCGCTCACCTGTGGGTACGCGAGGGCACCAACCTCCGCGTGGTCGCTCACGGGCTGTGCAAGGAGTGCGACACCAAGGGTCACGATGGCCACGACCACGACCATGACCACAAGGAAGGCGACGGGCACGACCACGACAAGCCCGCCGGCAAGAAGTAATCCAGCCTGAACATCGCTCCACGCGGGCTGATCGCTCGCGGTGAGTCTTGCACGGATCGTGCAGCGTCCTGCGCTCGCTCAGGCGGGTTGGCCGCCGCGCGCGATCCCGCCGCGAGCGAAGCGTCTGCCGACGAAGGGGATGTTCGCACGGCGGATGAACAAGATCACCGCCGAGCCGATGAACACCGCGCACGCCAGCCCGAAGAGCAGCCCGCCATCGCCCTGGACCTCGATGCCAAGGACGGTGAGATGGCTGCCGATGGCACCGATGATCACGCCCAGCGCGAGCGCTGCGCCAAAGACGACCGTGCGCGGGATCAGCAGCAGGACGACCGCGATAAGCTCGGCCACGCCCGAGCCGTAGCGCCCGGCCGGCTCCACGCCCAGCTTGCTGAAGATGTAGATCGATTCCTCCGCGCCCGTGAACTTGAAGAAGAGCGTCTGGAAGAGAATGAGCGCGACGATGACCTGGAGGATCCAGGAGATGATCGTGGATGTGCCTGCTTTCATTGGCGTTGCTTTCCGGGATGAAGGATCACTTGGCGGGAACGACCGGGGCTTCACCCGTCAGCTTCTGCCAGTTGCCGTCGGCAGCGGGCTCCCACTTGACGCGATGCTTGGCCCAGTCCTTGCTCGCATCGCTGAAAAAATCCTTGTAGAACAGGAACAGGCGGCAGTGCTCGACCTTGAAGTTCTTGGGGTCGATCTCCACCTTGGTGCCCGTATCGCCCATCGCTGTTGCACACCAGCCGCCGTAGGTGGGGAGGTACCTCTCGGGGTTCTGCGCGAACAGGCGGCGGGATTCAGTGGATGAGAACTGGTACGTCACGCCCTGGTAGTTCGATGCGAGCTTCGCATCGCCCTTGACCGCCTTGCTCTGCGTGAAGTACGCGACCACGTCGTAGCCCTCGACCGCGGGCACGCCCTGCCTGGGCAGGTTGTAATCCTTGAGCGCGGGTGACTTGGTGGCGGATGTGAGTGTGCCGGCGAACGACTTGAACGGGGCAAAGTCAGCGGGCGAGTTGCCGGCGATGCGGGCAAGCTCTTTGCCCCCCGGCCCGAGGATGATCGTCACCGGGTTGTCACCGGCCACGCTGTGGGCGGAAGAACGTACTCCTCCGGCATCGGTGTAGACCAGACGAGCGTGCTCGCCGAGCGAGTCAGCCCACGCCTTGCCATGCGCCGGATCGCCGCGCTTGATGAAGGCGTGCCGCACGCCCGCCACCGTGTCCGACGCCGCGGCGTACTCACGGATGAAGGCCGTGGCCTGCGGGGCGTCCGTCGCGGGCAGAAAGTGCAGCGCGAGCGCATGGCCCGCCGCGATGTCCAGAGAGATCGGCTGATCGCTCGACACGGCCGCGGCCTGATCGGGGGTGCCCTGGGCCGGGGCAACAGCGCTCATGCCCGCAAGCGCGACGACGGCGCTGAGTGAGAAGCTTTGCAAGTGGATGTTCACAGGAGGCTCCTTCCGGCGATCCGGTGGATGCGGCGGCGGGTTGATCCACGCGCGGCATCGGTCTGGGTTGGATGCCGCGGCGGGGGCGCTGGTTTCCAGTGAAAGTGCGGCGGCCGCCGAACGCCAAGGCGCGGCGAGCGTAGATTGGATTCATCCAACGGCTGGCGGTGCCCACCGAACGATGCAATGATGTCGCGGGCTTGGCGGTTCGCCGAGCGGTGGAACGACCGCAGAATGGCCTTGCCCGGTGGGGCCGCGATCGTGCCCGGCCTCGCCCCTTGTCGGAGGTCCCTCTCGCTTTGAGCAGCGCAGCTTCTGACAACCTGGAAAGCGTTTCCTCGGCGGCCCAGCAGAGCGCCCTTCTCGCAAGGCTGCGGGCCGGGGACGACGATGCGTTTGATGAGCTGGTCCGCAGCGCGGGCGGAAGGATGCTCGCGGTCGCTCGCCGGATGCTCGGCGGAGAGGAAGACGCTCAGGACGCGGTGCAGGAGGCGTTTTTGAGCGCCTTCAAGTCGCTCGACCGCTTCGATGAACGGTCGCTGCTCACCACCTGGTTGCACCGGATCACGGTCAACGCGTGCCTGATGCGGCTGCGGTCCAAGCGTCGTCGGCCGGAGCGGTCTCTGGACGATCTGCTGCCGACTTTCCGGACCGATGGGCACCAGACAATCCCGGCGGGAACCTGGAAACCCGATCCCGCGGCGGGCATCCAACGGGAAGAGCTGTGTGCGCTGGTGCGCACGAGGATTGATGAGCTGCCAGCTGCTTACCACGAGATCATCTTGCTCCGCGACATCGCCCAACTTGATACCGAACAGACCGCGGACCTGCTGGGCATCACGGTGCCCGGTGTCAAGACGCGGCTGCACCGGGCACGACAGGCGCTCAAGACCATGCTCGACCAGGACTTTGTCGAGGGCAAAGAATGACTGCCACACAGGCCTCGCCGTACATCACCTGCCGGCAGTTGATCGATTTCATCGCGGATTACCTCGATGGAACGCTGGCTTTGGACCAGCGCTTCGAGTTCGAGCGGCACCTGTCGGTCTGCCCGTCGTGCGTTGCCTACCTCGATGGCTACCGCAAAGTCGTGGCCCTGGGCCGCGCGACCGCGGCGGCGAACGATGATCCGGCGAGCGGGGCGTTCCCGGAGGGGCTGGTCCAGGCCGTCCGGGCCGCACGCAAGAAGCTCTGATCCGGTCACTCCTTGCCCGCCGGAGCATCCGCGGTGGTGGACGATCCCGAGGGGTCCATGGCGTAGGGGTCATTCGGCAGAGATTCATCGGTGATGACGACCTCGACGCGCTGGTTGTTGCGTTGTTCGGCGTCGGTGCGGGCGATCGGCGTCGCTCGGTCGCCGGGCCCCACGGCGACGAGCCTGATCTGGTCCCAGTCCAGCCCGCCCGCGCGGAGCAGCCCCGCGACGGCCATCGCCCGCTCGAACGACAGCTTCATGCCGCGGTCGCCCGGTGTCGCCGATTCCGACAGGCTGGTGTGCCCGCGGACCTCGATGATCATCTTGCGTCCGCGCAGGTCCTTCGAGAGCTCGGCCATGGCGGACTCGCCGGTGGAATCGACCTTGGCTTCCCCCTCTTCGAAGGTCACCTTCCCGCCGATCCGGTGGTAGTCGGTCGGCCGGACGGATTCGACGTTCTGCTTGTCGCCCGGCTGCCCGTCGACCTTGGCCTCGCCCTCGCGGCGCTGGATGATGCGCTTGATGAGCGGGGTGTCGTTGGGGTTGCTCGAGTTCATGTTCACGGGGCTGTTGAAAGCCTCGCGGATGGCGATGGCGCTGTCGAGCAGCGCCGCGTTCGGCGCGGGGGTCGACTGCGAGGCGTCACGGTTCTCGACCGGGGCCCCGCCCGCGCCGTTGCTGGCGGGCTTCATGTTCATCGCCAGCAGGATCACGAAGAAGCCCATCTGCAGCAGCGCGTTGTCGGCGAAGGAGATGACCCATTCTTCCTTTTCCTCGTGCTCCTCGTGCGGCGCGTGCCGCTCGTGCTTCTTGTGGCCGCCCTTGCCGTGGGCGTCGCCGTGCGCATCTTTTTTCTCGTGGTCAGACATGGCGGTGCCGTTGCCCTATCAGGCGGCGAGCTTCAGCGAGCCTCGGGAGGTCTGCGGGACGAACGCGAGCATCTTGTCCATCGTCGTTCGGGGGTTGTCGCCGTTCTGGATCGACAGGATCCCCTGGAGCATCATTTCCTTGTTGAGTATCTCCTGCGCGGACTTCAGCGCGAGCTTCTCGCCCACGGGGCCCGCGATGCAGTTCGCCGCCGCGGCACCGTACATCGTGGCGACGACGGCGACCGCCAGCATGTGGCCCATCACCTCGATCGCGCCGCCAAGGAACGCGAACATGCCGATCTGACCGATGAGCGTCGCCACCAGCCCCCATCCGGGCGCGTAGGCCTTGATCAGATCGAAGAACTTCTTGCCCGCCTTGTGGCGGTCCATCATCGCCAGCAGCTCCAGACGGAGCACGCCCTCGATATTGTCGGGGTCGACGCCGTCGATCGCCATCTTCATCCCCTGGATCAGGAAGGGCTCGTTGAGCTTGCCGACCTCGGACTCGAGGGCCAGGATGCCGTCGCGCCGAGCCTTCTCGGCCAGAACGCTCATCATCTGGATCAGTTCGGGGGTCCCCATGCCCTTGCTGAACATGAACGACCGGACGTAGCCGGGCACCTGCTTGAGCTTGTCCATGGGCATCGCCATGAACAAGACGGCGACGCTCCCCAGCCCCACCATGTAGAAGCCCTTGTCGGACCAGAACATCATGATGTTGCCGTGGCTGGCCTTGAAGCAGACCAGGCCCAGCACGCCACAGGCGAGAATCACTCCGATGAGACTGGCTTTGTCCACGGGAACCCCGTTGGTGGGCTGATCTGTGTTCGTTCCGCCGGTCCCGCATCGCGGCGGGCCCGCGTCGAGAGATCGGACGAACCGCGGCTGGACTTGCCGATCCGAGCGGCTGCCGCTCGGCGAGCAGCGGCACACGCGGACCGATCGCGCGATCCCGAGCGTTATCACACGGGGCCCGGACGCCGTCCGAGAAGCCTGGTGGTTACGAGCTACTCCGGAAGCCGTTCCAGCTCGCGCTCGACGGCCCGCACGATGCGGCTCACGGCCGCGTCGCCGAAGTCAAACGGCAGCCCCGCGGCGGTGAACAGCTCGGGAAGCGGACGCGACCCGCCGAGCGACAGGGCCCGCTTGTAGAGGGTGAGCGCGTGATCGCGGCCGCGCTCCAGCGAGGTCAGCCACAGCCCGAACGCCCCGAGCTGCGCGATGCCGTACTCGATGTAATAGAAAGGGTGGATGAACAGGTGGAGCTGCCGTTGCCACTGCGAGGAGCGCTCGGCTTCAAGGCCCGCCCAATCAAGCTCGGGCCCGAAGCGCCGGTCGAGCGTCAGCCACTGCTCGTCGCGCTGCGCGCGGGAGTGGCCGGGGTTCGTGTACACCCAGTGCTGGAAGGCATCGATCTGCGCGATCCACGCGAGGATCGTGATCGATCCTTCGAGATGCTCGCGCACGGCCCGGGCCTCGTCCTGCTTGTTGGGGTAATAGGCCCGCCAGTCGGGCATCGTGAGCAGCTCCATGCTCATGCTCGCCACCTCGGCGAACTCGGTCGGGCTCTCGCGATAGGCGACCAGGGGCTCGTCCCGGCACAGCATGCTGTGGAAGGCGTGCCCGGCCTCGTGGACCATCGTCTCGATGTCCTTGTGAAGCCCGGCGGCGTTCATGAAGATGAACGGGCGGCGCGACCGGTCGCGCATGTACTGGTAGCCGCCCGGGGCCTTGCCCTTGCGGCTGTCGAGGTCCAGCGATTCGCCGGGCGAGCCGTTGTCGCCGAGCCTCGCGAACATCTCATCCAGGCCCGCGCCCATCGAACGGAACACAGCGCGCGTGCGGTTCAGGAGGTCATCGCCGTTCTGGAACGGGCGGAGCGGCTGGCGGCCCTTCTCATCGACCGCGAGGTCCCACGGCCGCAGCGACGGCAGCCCCATCGCGCGGCGACGGCGGTCGTTGAGCCGCCGGACCAGCGGCACCACGTGCTGCTCGACCGCGCTGTGGAACTCGCGGCACTCGCGGGGGGTGTAATCGAACCGGTGCATCGCCTTGAAAGAGAAGTCGCGGAAATCGGGGAACCCCGCGTTGGCGGCGACGCGGCCCCGCAGCCCGAGCTGATCGTCGTAGATCGTGTCGATCTCATCCCGGTCGCGCAGGCGGCGAGCGGTCACGCCCCGCCAGGCCGATTCACGCACCGCCCGGTCGGTCACCTGCTGGAACTGGGCCATCTGCGGCAGGGTGCGCTCCTGACCATCGAACTCAACGGTCATCGCCGCGGTGATGGTCTGGTACTTCTGGCTGAGCTTCTCCAGCTCGGTGAGCAGCGGCACATTCTCCTGCCGGAAAAGGCCGACATCCGCCAGCACTCCGCGCCGCAGCACCTCGTAGCGGCGACGATCGAGCGGGAAGCGTTCGTGCAGCGCCGCCTGCTTCTTGTCGAGCTCGAACGCCAGCGGGCGCAGCCGGGGCGGCACCGACTCGACGTACCTGGTGTAGGCCCCCGAGGCCGCCTCGTCATCGGTGCGGCAGGTCATCGCGATGTAGAGCGTGGCCCGCGACTCCGAGCACGCCGCGTCGAGCTCCGACCGGTCAAGCAGCCAGCGCTCGAAGGCCTCCGTCGACTCGACCGCGCGGTCCAGCAGCCCGCGAAGCAGCGGCTCGATCCGCGACCAGTCGGTCGCGTCGAGCACGGCGGGCACGAACTCGGCGGCAGGGGGGTTGGACATTCGGCGGCTCCGGGGGCGGCGGCGATCGACGCGGCCGCCAGTGTAAAGTCGCGGGGCCCGGAACGAAACGGGCCGCGTGTCAAGCACGCGGCCCGCGGAGGACGCAGATTCGGTTGACGCTCACGGCGATCAGCGGTCCCGCTTGGCCATCTTGCGGAGTTCTTCCTCGCGATCCTGGAACCACTGCTTGTCGAAGCCCATGTACTTCTCGACCGAAGGGGCGCGGCGGACGAGCGAGCGCAGCTCGTTCAGATGGTTGCGGGCGCGGCCGATGTAAAGGCCCCGGTCGGTTTCGTTGCTCGCGCTCTGGGCGGTCTTGGTGGCCATGTCGTACTTGGCGGAGATCTCGCCGATGCGGGCCTGCACTTCCTTGACGGCCTTGCGGAACTCCTTCTGATATTTCTCGCCGGCCTGGCCGACCTCGACCCACTCGGCGATCCCCATCGCGCTCAGCAGTTCATCCTTGGTGTCGACGGTCCCCTTGGAGATGCCGAACTTCAGCGCATCGATGGCGTTGAAGGTGAGGATGCGATCGTCGGGGTTGACCAGGTGCTTCCCCTGATCGCCCTCGTGCCAGATGACCTCGCCGTTCTCGTCGATGTCGGCCGAGAGTGCGCCGAACACCTGCATCGCCCGCATGATCAGCGGGTTGCGCTTGCCGCGCTTGGAGATTTCTTCGCCCAGGCGCAGCACCTGCTCGAGGTTGGCGCCATCGAGGGCCTTGGTGCGACCGCCTTGGCTGGTGTACGCCACGGTGCCGCCGATGTTGCCCTCCTTCATCATGTACAGCTCTTCGCAGTTGAAGATCGTCAGCGACGCGGCGGAGATCGCCGACCGGACCCAGCCGACGACGCGGAAGTCCTTCTTCATGGTCTTGTGGATGGCGTCCGAGAGCGGCTCGACCTCGGCCAGGGCGCCGCCGCCCGAATCGATGACCAGCACGATCATGTCGGGCTTGTCGGCGCGGGCCCGCTCGACGGACTCGAGCAGCGCATCGGCGTTGAGGAGCATGCCCACCTCGTCCTCGAGGGAGATGAACGCGACGCGCGTCGCCCCGTCGGAAGGGGCCGCGGTCTCCTCTTTCTCCTGCTCGACGGGCTCCTTGATGTCCTTCTCATCCGCCTTGATATCGGCCTTCTTGGTCGATTCAGGATCGCGCTCGATCTTGAGGACCTCGTCCTTGGTGAACAGCTGCGAGTTCTTGATGTTCCCGACGCTGATCACGAAACGAACGAACGTCGCGGTCTCCTGCTCGATCGTGCCCTCCAGGACCCGGCCGTCCTTGAGGTGCAGCTTGTCGAGCGCGAAGGCCGGGACGACGAGCAAGAGGATCGTCGCCGCGAAGGCCAGCACAGTGGTGAGGGCTTTGCCGAGCATGGTCCATGGGCTCCTGAGCGTTCTGGATTCTGGATGAAGAGTGGTATTCGAGCTTTCAGCGGATCCCGTCGTTGCCGCCGCCGCCCCCGCCGGTGCCGCCGCCACCACCGCCGGAGTTGTCACCGCGGCGGTTAGCGCGAGCATCCTGCTCGGCGGCGAGCCGTTCGGCGGAAATGCGCGTGTCGATCTGGGCGCGGAACTGACCTTCCGGGTCAAACACTTCGGCGTAGCGGGTCACGATCGATCGGATCTGGCTGAGGATCGCCAGGCGCTGCCCGCGGGCCTGCTTGCGGTCGTTGAAGTCGCCGTTCACACCGATCTCGTTGAACTTGACCCAGAGCTTGCCCATCGGGGCCTGCTCGCTGCCGGGGG
>JBIPMO010000081.1:0-11533 GCA_044369085.1 Phycisphaerales bacterium | reverse complement strand
CCGAGATCCGCCTGCTCGTCGAGCGATTGCCCGAGCGCCGCCGCGTGATCGCGATCACGGGGACGGTCGGCAAGAGCACAACCAGCGCGATGATCCACCACGCTCTGAAGGCTTCGGGGCGCGATGCCTATTTCGGCGGGAACATCGGGGGTTCGCTGCTCGCCGACCTGCCGAGGATGACGGCGAGCTGCGATGTTGTTCTGGAAGTCTCGAGCGCCATGCTGCACTGGCTGAGCGCGGGGGTGGGGTTCGTGGGCGCGGCGGGCTGGTCGCCCGGCATCGCCGTGTGCACCAACATCGCCGCCAACCACATCGATTGGCACGGCGAGTTCACCCACTACGAGCGGAGCAAGCAGCAGATCCTCCGCGACCAGCGCGAGGGCGATGGGGCGGTCCTGCACGAATCGCTGGCACCCTGGAGCGCTGTGGGGCCATCATCGCGGCGCGTGATGATCGCTCGCGAGGCGGATTCGGCCGACATCCCCCCACTTTCGATCCCGGGCCGCCACAACCGGATGAACGCGGCGGTGGCGGTGGCGGCGGTGCAGTTGATGGGGATCGGGCGGGCTTTGGCCGCGAGCGCCATCGCGGGGTTCCCGGGGTTGCCGCACAGGCTCGAGCACGTCGGCGCATTCGCGCTGCCGGGCGGGGGGAAGTTCCGAGCGTTCAACGACTCCAAGTGCACGACGCCCGAGGCGGCGATCCTCGCACTGGAAGCGATGGACTCTGACCCGGCTCTGGGGTCGCATCGGACGCGGCTGATCTGCGGCGGGTACGACAAGAAGGTTGACCTGAGCGCGATGGCCCGGGCCGCGGCTCGCTGCGCCGGGGTGTACGCGATCGGCGCCACGGGCCCGACCCTCGCGGCGGGCGTTGTGGCCGCGGGCGGTCGCGGGGAGTTCGTCGAAACCCTGGAGCGCGCGGTGGCAGCCGCTCTGAAGGACGTGCGGGCGGGTGAGGTGATCCTGCTGAGCCCGGGGTGTGCTTCGTGGGACCAGTTCACGAACTACGAGGAGCGCGGCGCGGATTTTGCGCGGTACATTCGATCATCGTGAATGCTGCAACGGGACGAGCCATACCCTAACAAAATAGTTCCGAAAATCATCCAAACTCTCTTGACCGATCAAAACCCGACTGTATCCTTTCAATAACCAAACAAACAGCGTGGGCATGGGTCCCGCGCGATGAAAGGAACGGTGCGGTATGGTGGCTCAGGCAGTCGAGGCAGCGGCATCCAACGGCACCCAGAACAGCATCACCAGGGGCACGAAACCCGTGAGCAAGAAGCAAGAAGCGGCGGCCATCGTGGAAGAGAAAGCCTCCAAAGCCGAGGACCGGGCCAAGGCGCAGAACCTCTCGCGCACCGTCCAGCAGATCGAGAAGACCTTCGGCAAGGGGGCGATCATGCGCCTCAACGGGAACCTCTTGGACTCGATCCAGGGGGTATCGACGGGGACGATCTCGCTCGACCTGGCGCTCGGTGGCAAGGGGGTGCCGCTCGGCCGCGTGGCGGAGATCTTCGGCCCCGAATCTTCGGGCAAGACGACGCTGGCTCTGACGATCATCGCGAACTCGCAGAAGAACGGCGGGGTGTGCGCGTTCATCGATGCCGAGCACGCTCTGGACCCCTCGTGGGCCAAGCGTCTGGGGGTGAACGTCGATGATCTGCTGGTGTCGCAGCCCGATTCGGGCGAGCAGGCGCTGGAGATCTGCGAGCTGCTGGTGAAGTCCAACGCGGTCGAGGTGATCGTGATCGACTCGGTGGCGGCTCTGGTGCCCAAGGCGGAACTCGAAGGCGACATGGGCGACAGCCACGTGGGGCTGCAGGCCCGGCTGATGAGCCAGGCGCTGCGCAAGCTGACGGGCGCCATCTCGCGCAGCAACTGCTGCGTGATCTTTATCAACCAGATCCGCGAGAAAATCGGCGTGATGTTCGGGTCTCCCGAGACGACCACGGGCGGTCGGGCGCTGAAGTTCTACTCCTCGATCCGCATCGATATCCGCAGGCTCTCGGCCATCAAGGACGGCGAGGCCAACGTGGGCAACCGCGTCCGGGCCCGCGTGGTCAAGAACAAGCTGGCGCCACCCTTCCGCGATGCCGAGTTCGACATCATGTTCGATGAGGGCATCTCGTCGACGGGCGACCTGCTGGACCTGGCGATCGCGGGCGAGATCATCGAGAAGAGCGGGGCGTGGTTCTCGTACGGCGAGACCCGGCTGGGTCAGGGCCGCGAGAACGTCAAGCGGCTGCTGAAGGACAACCCCGAGATGTTCGAGGAGATCCGCAAGAAGATCATGGCGAGCAAGGCCACCACCAAGCCGGGCGCTGTGGTCGAGGTCAGCGGGGACGATGAAGATGAGGGCGATGAGGAATAGGCGAGACCGCGGGCAAGGCAGGCGCGACCCGGCCAACCAGCCTGATTGGCCAGCCTGATTGACCGGCTTGATTGACCGGCTTGATTGACCGGCTTGATTGACCGGCTTGGTTGACCGTTCTCGTCCACCGGGTTCATGTCCGCGGCTACATGAACATCCAGACCGAAACGAACGGTCCACACCCAGCCCCCATTGACTCCACGAGCGGCGGGCGCGTCGGCATGGAGTCTGCGGGCTGGATCGCCGAGGCCCGCGGCGGCTCGGTGAAGAGCGTTCTGACCCTCTGGGCCGCTGCGAACGGGTGCCGAGCGACATGCGATGCCGTACGTCCCCCTTCCTGAGCTATCAGATGGTTGCCCTGACAGGCTGAATTCAGCCGGTTCGAGGGAATGTCCCGGCCTTTGGGCTGATTCGGTGGGCTTAGAGGGGCATCGGGCGGCTTGCTCGGTGTCGTAGAGTGTGTATCCTTGTCAGGCTCGCCGCGGCTGTGGCGGAATTGGCAGACGCGCCAGATTCAGGTTCTGGTGGGAATTGCTCCCGTGAAGGTTCGACTCCTTTCAGCCGCATTGTCCCCAAGTCGAGGCAGCCCACGGGTTGTATTGACGTTCGGGGTGGTTATTTTGCCAAGTGGATGATGCCTTGGAACCGGCCCGATCGGGCCACCGAATAGAAGCCCAAGTCGCCTCTGGACGCCCCAAGTGGAGAACCTCATGCCAACGCTCGTGCCCGCCCGTCAGCGTCGTGGATTCACGCTCATTGAGTTGCTGGTGGTCATCAGCATCATCGCGCTGCTGATCAGCCTGCTGCTACCCGCGCTGGGCAACGCCCGCCGCGGTGCTCGCATCGCCAAGTGCACTGCCAACCAGAAGCAGCACGCTCAGGCGCTCGCGAACTTCGCTTCTCAGAACAACGATCGTCTGATGAACGCTCCTGAGTCTCCCGGCCCCGACTCCAGCCCCCTGGGCTCCAAGGGTCGGCCCGCGAACTTCTTCGCGGTGCTCGGGCTTTTCCCGACCAACGGCTGGGCCTTCAACTCCGGCGGCGGTGACGGCGACCCCGGCATCGGCAGCGTTGCCGCTATGTACCCTGATAACGGTGGCGAGTACGTGTACGACGATCTCAAGAAGTCGACGATGTACGACTTCTACCTCGTGCAGCTCGGGCCGTACATGGTCGAGGGCGAAGGCCCGGCCATGCTGCAGGAAGTCTTCGTTTCGCCCTCGGACACCGGCGTGCGTGACTCGTGGGACGCTTGGCGGGCCCTGATCCGCCAGGAAGACGGCGCTGTTCAGCACCCCGCGGCCAACGCGATGCAGAACATCTACTGCGGTTCCTACCGCTACCCGCAGCAGAACATGCTCACTCCGTCCCTGTTCGCGATCGACATCCGCGGCGGGGCCCGTTCTGCGGAGTTCCGCACGCAGTCCACCGCGACTCGCGTCGGCACGCAGTACATCACCTACAACCGCGTCTCTGACATCGCGTTCCCCGACCGCAAGGTCGTGTTCTTCTCGGTGTTCTCGATCCATGATCCGGGTCCGCTGCGTGTGTGGTGCGAAGAGGGTGTGACCTCGACGATCGCCGTGGCCGATGGCAGCGCCCGCGCCCTCAAGTCCTCGATCGATGCGATCCAGGTCAACGGTGAGAACCGCAACGACCTCGCCGGCCCCGTGTATGTCTACACGCAGAGCGGTGTCGGTCTGCACTTCATCATGACCAACGGTGGCATCCGCGGTCGCGACCTTTGAGCCGGTGACCCCAAAGGGGGTCTCTTTGGCCCCGAACGAA
Organism: Phycisphaerales bacterium; assembly: GCA_044369085.1. GTDB lineage: Bacteria > Planctomycetota > Phycisphaerae > Phycisphaerales > UBA1924 > JAEUIV01. Next base: position 7,369 of record JBIPMO010000081.1, on the reverse strand, counting down.
CAGCCATTCCCCGCGGCCCGCCTTGTTCGAGGCGGGCCGCGTTTGCTTTTCCGTCCGAGCCTTCCGCCGCGGGACGGCGTGGCGGGTGGCCGTGCGATATCATTCCAACGCCTTTCAGGAGCCCGCAATAATGAAGAACGGTCCGAAGATCGCCATCGTCCTGGTCTGTCTGCTCGCCGCCATCGGCCTGTTTCTGTACAACTCCGGCGTGATCGGCGGCAAATCGTCCTCCTCCTCTGCCGCCACGACTGCCACGGGTGCCGCGGGCACCACCGGCGGTTCAGCGGCTGGTGACAAGGTCGCCCCGCCCGAAGACCAGTTGGCTGCGCCCAAGCCGCTGCGCTCCCGCTGAGCAGCGCGGATGCCCGACCGATCGACTTCAGCGCGATGTATTTCGCGCGTGCTGTGCGCCGGGATCGACGAAGCGGGGTACGGCCCGCGACTCGGCCCGCTGTGCGTCGCGGCGAGCGCGTTTGAAGTTCCGATCACGCGCGATGCCGATCCCGCTCGGCCGAACCCGGATTGCGCATCGGCCTCCTCCGGTGAATCGCCGGAGCTTTGGTCGTTGCTCGCTGCGGGCGTCGGGCGTGATGCAAAGGCGGCCCGTTCGGGGCGGGTGGTGGTCGCCGATTCCAAGATGCTGATGGGCAAGCGTGACCGGTCGCTCGCGCTGCTGGAGCGGGGCGTGCTGGCCTTCGCCTCGCTGCTCGGCTTTGACACCACGACCGACAGCGCGCTGGCCGCGGCCCTTGGAGCCGACGGGCTCATCGGCCCGTGGTACACGGGGTCGAACGCGGCGCTCCCGCGTGATGAAGACGCCGGGCGTCAACGGCTGCTGTCCATGGCCGTCGGGCAGGCGTGCGAGGAGGCGTGCATCCGCCCGGTGATGCTCCGCTGCGCTGCGCTGGACGAGCGCCGCTTCAACGACATGTGCGCGCGGGAGGGGGTCAAGTCGCGGGTGTCGTTCTCGCTGGTGGCGGGGCATGTGGCCGCGGTGTGGGAGCGGCTGGGACCGGACCTGCCCGGGCTGGTGGCGGTGGATCGACAGGGCGGGCGGACGCACTACCTGCGTGAACTGGCGGCGGCACTGCCCGGGGCGGGGGTGTCGATCGTGAGCGAATCCGACGAACTGAGCGTGTACAGCGTGCGCGGTTCCGGCGGGCGGAGGATGACGGTGGAGTTCCGGGTCGAGGCCGAGTCGGCGCACTTCGCGGTCGCTCTGGCATCGATGACGGCGAAGTACATCCGCGAGCTGTCGATGGCGCGCTTCAACCGTTACTGGTGCGCCCGGGTGCCGGAGCTCAAGCCGACGGCCGGTTACGCGCTGGATGCGACGCGCTGGCTCGCGGATGTCCGGGGCCACGCGCGCGAGGACGAGATCGCGGCGATGATCCGCAGGCTGTGATGCGCGGGCGGAGTACGCTGGTGGCGATGAGCGGGTCTTCAACATCGATCGACCACGAGATGCTTCGGCGGGCCGTGCTCGCCGGGCTGCGGGGCCGGGGGAACGTCGAGCCCAACCCGTGTGTCGGCTGCGTGATCGGACGCGAGGCCAATGGCGCGGTGACAGTGCTCACAATCGGGCATCACCGCCACTTCGGCGCGGCCCACGCGGAGGTGGAGGCGCTGGCCGAGTGCACGCAGCGCGGCATCGATCCGCGCGGGGCGACGGCGTGGGTCACGCTCGAGCCATGCAATCATCACGGAAAGACCGGGCCCTGCACCGAGGCGCTGCTGGCGGCGGGGATCGCTCGAGTGGTGTGCGCCCGGCGCGATCCGAACCCGGTCGCGGCGGGCGGGGCCGAGCATCTGCGAGCGGCCGGGGTGCGTGTGGACTTCATCGATGACTGCGAGGCCGCTCTGCATCTGGCCGAGCCCTGGGCCACGCGGCTGGCGACCGGGTTGCCCTGGGTCATCGTGAAATGGGCGCAGACGAGCGATGGGTACCTGGCACTGCGGGAGGGCGAGCCCAGATGGATCTCATCGCCCGCATCGCGGCGGATGGTGCACCGTGTGCGCGGGCGTGTGGATGCGATTTTGACGGGCATCGGGACCGTGCTCGCGGATGACCCGCTGCTGACGGTGCGCGGGGTGACAGCGCGGCGGACGCCGCGGCGCGTGGTGATGGACTCGCGGCTGAGGATGCCCGTAGATTGCCGGCTGGTTCGGAGCGCCGGGGAGTCCCCGGTGCTGATCGCGACAAGTGATGCATCGCTGATCGAACGGGCGGATCACGCGGCGGCTTTGCGGGCCGCCGGGGTCGAGGTGATCGGGTTGCCCGAAGAACACGGTCGCGTGCCGATCGCGCTGGTACTCCGTCACCTGTCGGTCGCGCACGGCGCGGCGAGCGTGCTCGTGGAGGCGGGGCCCGCGCTCATCAGCGCGGTGATCAATGCGGATCTGGCGGATGAAATGCTGGTGTTTGTGGGGCCTGGGCCGCTCGGCGGAGGGTTGGGGGCGCGGCCCGCGCACATCGGTGATGCGCTCGATACCGCGTCTGCACGCGGGTTCGTGCTCAAGCGCTCGCGGATGCTCGCGGGCGACAGGGTGATGAGCTACGCGCGCGGCTGAGTAAGCGCTGGGTGCGGGCCGCTCGGCGCTATTTGCTAGTCTCGGTGCCGGGCTGGGTGACGACGGGGGCGGGCTTGCCCGGGGCGGCGGGGAGCGTGGCAAAATCGGGCAGGTAGAGCAGCTCAGGTGCGGCGACGCCCGAGTAGGTGACGATGGTCGAAGCGGTGCGCACGGCGAGGATGCCCTCGGGGGTGTAGCCGACGCCGAGGATCTCCAGGGCATCGCCCTCGCTGTCGAAGAACTCGACGCGGCGGAGGATGCGCACCTCATCGGTGGCATCGGCAGGGTCGGGGACGCCCGGGCGTGCGGAGAAGAACTCGAGCAAGGCGGTGACTTCGCCGGTGTCGGCCGGGGCGCGGTCCCCACCGGCGCCGATGCGGATCCATCGCTCGCCATCGCGGCGGTAGGCCCGTTCGCTGCCCGGCGCTCCGGCGGGGGCCTCGGCATCGCGGATGCTGGCCATGAAGACATCGGCGGGCAGGACACCTGTTGCGGTGGGGGCGAGGTAGTTGCGCGGCGCGGTGGAGAGCGCGGCGATGGAAGCGGCCGGGACGACCAGGATCATGGAGCCTTCGGGGTCGGGGGAGACGAAGATGGTGTCGCCCTTGGGGTCGGCGGGCCCGCCGACGAAGAGCGATCGGGCCCGGACGCTGACGGCGACCGAGCCATCGGCGGTCGCGGTGCGTTCATCGGCCTCGGTCTGGATGACGATGCGCGGGTTCACGAGCCCGTAGGCGGCCGGGCCCGCGGTGGCACCGTCTTCGAAGCGGGCAGCACGGATGGCCGACAGCGCTGAGAGGAGCGTGGTCACGGCGGGCTGGCTGGCGCGGGCGGATATCGGCCTGCGCAGGTCCCACTTGCCCTCGAGTTTGGCGAGGGTGAGTGACGCCGTCGGATCGGTGATGGTGATGCGCGATGCATCGGCGACGCCCGGAAGGGCCGCGGGCAGGCGCCAGCCGCTGGGGCCCGGATCGGTGAGGGGAGATATGAGCGAGGCATCGATCATGTAGGCGGATTCGCGCGCGCCGGCTCGGGTGAGGACCGGGACCATCCCGCCCAGCGCAGCGGCGGAGATGCGGAGTTCGACGGTCGATCCGTCGCGCAGTCCGAGGGAGAGGGTGCGATCGCCGGGCTGGGCGGCGGGCGGGGGAGTGGTCGGGGAAGTCTGCAGCGATTGCGCCAGCGAAGCGAGAGCGCTGCTCGCGGCATCGGGAACGGCGGCGGGCCATTCGACAGCGCCAGCGCGGAAGGACCAGCCCCCGCCCGGCGCTCGCTCCACGCGGTGGGCGGGGCGGCCCTCGCCTGAGAGCGCGATGGCGGAGACAGCGCCGGGCTCGAACCAGGGCTGCGCGGCGGCGAGCGGAGCGGCCGTGCCCGCGGGCGTGCTTGGAGTGGAGTTCGACTGGCGGCTGAGCATGACCGCGGCGACCACCAGCCCGAGCGCGATGACCACGAAGAGACCGATGGCTTTGGATGACATGATGGAACGATACCCGAGGCACGCGGCGCGGTTGAGCCCGGCGCGCTTTGTTCGGCCCTTGGCCGCTCGGCGGGGCGGGCGCTACGCTCCATGGCCCCGCGCCGTTGCCAAGCACCTTGCGTTCACCTGCTCCCATCCCGCTGATCCACCTCCGAGGCTCGCCAGGCGATTGCGGGCTGACGTACGCCCGGCATTGCGCCCACCTGCTGACGAGCGGGTTCCGTGAGGCCTACCTGGCGGACATGAGCGAGGCCAACCGCACACCGCGCGAACTGATCCGGTCGCAGTCACGGGTGTGGGTCGAACGGCTGCCGGTGTGGGCGCGGGAAGAGGTCGACGGGCTGGCTCGCGGGTCGGGCGCGGCGCACGATGACATCGCGGAGTTTTTGTACGCGGACATCGCGACGAGCACGGGCGGGATGAACTCGATCAGCATCCCGGGGAGCGAGGGGTCGGTCGAGAGCGAGATCCTGTCGGGGGGCGGGGCGGGGTGCACGGGCATCGTGGCCCCGGCCGAGCACGATCGGGTGATGTGGGCCGCGAGGAACTGCGACTGGCTGATCGCGACGCTGCGCCGTGGAACGGCGGCGGTGGTTCACGAGGTGCCCGGGCGGATCCCGGTGATGGCTCTGGGCCTGCTCGGGGATATCGATGTGGATACGGGCGTGAACGCCGAGCGGCTGTGGCTGCACCTGCACACGCTGCCGGCGAGCGACAAGTCGCGGACGGATCGGACGCGGTTCTCGTGGCTCTTCTGGGCTCGCGAGGCGCTGGAGACGTGCTCAACGCTCGACGAACTGGAATCGTTCATCGCGAGCACGGACCGCGACCGCGGGATCCTGGCGCTCGCTCTGGACGGCAAGACGAACGAGGCGGCGTTGTTCGAGTGCGGGCGTTCGTCGTACACACGGCTGGCACCGGGCGACGGGGCTCACGGGGTTGCCGGGACGATCATCGCGACCAACCACTGCCAGGATCGCCACCCGCCCGATGAGGCGTTCGCGGCTCGTGAAGACGGCGAGCCTGCGCGGGCGACGCGGCGGGGATCGACGGTGCGGCGCTACCAGCGGGTCACCGAGATTCTTCGAGCAGGCCCGGTCGGGCATGGCTCGCACGACCTGGCGGAGATCCTGGCGGATGAGGATGTGGAGATGCGCGAGGCGACGCACCTGCGCACGATCTACTCGGCGGCGTGCGCGCCCGCGGCGGGCGAGGTGTGGTTCGCGCACGGGGATTTCGCATCGCGGAGCCCCGCGGCGGGCAGCGGGACGTGGCAGCGCGTGCCGTGGCCCTGGTGAGCGGCTGCACGCGGCGCATGGCGGGCGCGATCGAGCACCGGGGTACACTTTTGCTTGTCCGGACGTTCCCTGAGGAGACCGTTTCATGCGCTGCCTGATTGCCGCCACCCTGATCGCCATCGCGAGTGTTCTGCCCGCGGCCGCCGCGCTCGCCAGCGCGGATCAGAACCCCGACATCGCCCGGCTGGTCGGGTTCATGACAGGATCGTTCAGCAGCGAGGAGCAGGCCAAGGCCGACCCTGACAACTTCCGCGACATCCGTCTGCACATGGTGCCGATCTGGACGAGCCGTGATGACGGGCCCTGGCTCTACGTCGAGCAGGCGGCGGGGGCGATGCTCGACAAGCCGTATCGCCAGCGGGTGTACCGCCTGGGCTCCGGGGCGCAGGCGGGGACGATCGAGTCGAAGGTGTTCGAGCTGCCCGGCGATCCGCTCGTGCACGCGGGGATGTGGAAGGATCCATCGCACTTTGACCGGGTGACACCGGAGGAACTGATCGAGCGCCCCGGCTGCACGATCGTGCTGCGGGTTGAGAGCGATGCGTTCGTGGGGGCAACGCGCGACAAGGAGTGCATCAGCACGCTGCGCGGGGCCGCGTACGCGACCAGCGAGGCGACGATCAAGGCCGATGGCATGGTGACGTGGGACCGCGGGTACGACGCCGCGGGCAAGCAGGTGTGGGGAGCGGAGAAGGGCGGGTATCACTTCGTGAAGCAGAAGTGACCGGTCTGATGCGGTTCTGAGTGTGTTTCTCCGAGCCCACGGATCCGGACCCGTGGAAGTGCTGGATGCTGCCTACCCTTGGAGTGCGATGGCGAAAAAGCCTTCAAAGAACGATTCGCCCGAGATCCTCAACCGCAGGGCCAGGCACGAGTACGCGATCGAGGAGACCTACGAGGTGGGGGTGAAGCTCGTGGGGACCGAGGTTCGATCGGTCCGAGCGGGCAAGTGCAGCATCGCCGAGGGGTACGTGCGTGCGGAGCTGGGCCCGCCGCGGCTGCTGCTCTTCAACGTGCATATCGAGGAGTATGCGCCGGCCGGGCCGGTGCGCGCCGGGCGGCAGCACAAGGTGGCGCGGGCGCGGACGCTGCTGGCCCACGCTCGCGAGATCAACAAGCTGCACGCGGCGCAGCAGGTGAAGGGGGTGACGCTGGTGCCGCTGAAGGCGTACTTCAACGAGCGCGGTCTGCTGAAGCTGCTGATCGGGATCGGCCGGGGCAAGCAGGAGCACGACAAGCGCCAGGACATCAAGAAGCGCGAGATGGACCGCGAGATCCGGCGCACGATGTCCAAGCGGGTATAAGCCGACAATCTGAGGACGAAAACCCTTCCGCCGTGTGTTCGAGCCGAACATCAACCACAGCCCCAGAGTTTCAGTGCATGCCGCTGCTCACCCTCGCCCACTCGCCGGATCCCGATGATGTATTCATGTGGTGGCCGCTCGGCACCGCTGACACCGAGCCCGTGTTCGACACGGGCGGGCTGCGTTTTGACCGGATCGCCGAGGACATCCAGGTGCTGAATCGCCGCGCGATCGACCGGGGTGATCTGGACATCACGGCCGTCTCGATCAACACCTACCCGCTGATCGCGCGGCGGTACATGCTGACCGACTGCGCCGGCTCGTGGGGCGAGGGGTACGGGCCCAAGGTGATCGTGCGCGGCTCATCGGATGCGCCGCGCGATATCGGCGGGGCGCTGGAGTGGCTGCGCGAGCCCGGGCGCCGGATCGCGGTGCCCGGGGTGAACACGACGGCGTTCCTGACCTTCTCGCTGATGCTCGCGGCGAAGTTCGAGCACTCGGCCCATCCGTTCCACGAAATCCCGGCGCTGGTTGCCGAGGGCAAGGCCGATGCCGGGCTGCTGATCCACGATGCGCAGCTGACGTACGCGTCGCTGGGGCTGCGCGAGGTCGCGGACCTGGGGGCCTGGTGGGGGGCGATGACGAACATGCCGCTGCCGCTGGGTGGGAACGTGGTCCGGCGCGACCTGGACCACAGGCACGGCGCGGGGACGCTG
>JBIPMO010000080.1:0-11536 GCA_044369085.1 Phycisphaerales bacterium | reverse complement strand
GGTGGTCTTGTATCCTCCCGCGATGCCCGCACGGATTCTTGATGGCAAGGCATTGGCAGACGCGGCGCGGAAGCGGATCGCCGAGCGTGCGGTGGCGCTGCGCGCGGCGGGGGCCGCGGTGAGGCTCGATGCGGTGATCGTGGCTTCGGAGGGAGATGCGGCGTCGCGCGTGTACGCCGAGAACCAGAAGAAGCTGTGCAACGACCTGGGGATCGGGTACACGCTTCACGAGCTGCCCGTCGGGGCCATGACTCACGAGATCGCCGAGCAGGTCGAGCGGCTTAACCACGATCCTGATGTTCACGCGATCATGGTCCACATGCCGCTGCCCGCGGGGGTCGACCCCTACGCGATCCAGAGCCTGATCGCGCCGGCCAAGGATGTGGAAGGGGTGAACCCGGCGAACATCGGGAACATTGTGTACGGGCGCTCGTCGCTGGCGCCGTGTACAGCGCTCGCGGTGCTGTTCATGATCGAGAGCACCGGGATCGATTGCCGCGGCAAGTTCGCGGTGTGCGTCGGGGCATCGGACATCGTGGGCAAGCCGGTGGGGGTGATGCTGATGAGGCGCGAGGCGACGGTGGTCTCGTGCACGAAGCACACGTCCGACATCACCGCGCTGACGCGGCAGGCGGACATCCTTGTGGCGGCAGCGGGCGTGCCCGGGCTGGTCAAGGCGGATTGGGTGCGACCGGGGTGCGTGGTGGTGGATGTGGGGATCAACCGGGTGGCGGGGGCGGATGGGAAGGTTCGGACGGTCGGGGACGTCGCTTTCGACGAGGTGTCCGGGGTGGCGGGCTGGATCAGCCCCGTGCCCGGCGGGGTGGGGCCCGTGACGGTGGTGATGCTGCTGGAAAATGTGCTGGCGGCTGCGGAGACCGCGCACCGAGCAATCGCGGCCAAGCCCAAGCGTTGAGCGGTGGGATGCGGCGTGTCGATGGCGTCGGGAGCAGCGCGATCGGACTGGTCGGTTTGTTTCCCGCAACATTGACTCCCCTTCACGGGTAGGCTCTAATCCTGTGCGGCGTGATGGTGCGCCGCGAACCGCCACGGACTTGTGGGCGAAAGGACCGCGATGCTGGCCTTCCTGCCGAACATCGGCTTCATGGAAATGCTGATCGTGCTGATCATCGGGCTGCTGCTCTTTGGAAGCCGGCTGCCTGAGGTGGGCCGGTCGCTTGGCAGGGCGATCGTGGAGTTCAAGAAGGGCGTCAAGGGTGTCGAGGACGACATCGAGGTCGGGTCGACCAAGCCCGTCAAGCCCGCGCTGAACACGGGCGGGGATGCTCGCACGGTCAGCACGGCCGACCGAGTTGAAGAGCGGGCGGGCTGAGTTCCGGTGATTTGCGACGCGGGTCTGCCGAGGCGAAGTGGCTGCCTGGAGGTCGTGATTACTCGCGCAGTTTGCTGATCGTCTCGATCCATCCGCCACCGACAACGAGATCGGGGTGGTGCGCGTCGTACATCACCACGGCCTGACCAGGGGTGACCGCCTGTTGCGGCTGGTCGAAGCGGAGTTCGAACGTGCCCCGCCTGCCCGAGGGGGTTTCGTGGCTTGTCTCGCCTGTGGCGCGAACCTGAGCGCCGACCGGCGTGGAGCCGTAGCGATAGCGGGCGAGCACCGGCATCCATTGGCCAGTCGCCGGCGGATCGATGAGCCAGTTTGCTTCCGCGGCGGTGCAGGCGCTCGTGAGCAGGTCTTCGCGTGAGCCGACGGTCACGGTGTTGGTTGCCGCGTCCTTGCTGACGACGTAGACGGGGTATCCGAGCGAGACCGAGACGCCGCGGCGCTGGCCGATGGTGAACTTGTGCTGGCCTTCGTGCGACCCGAGGACGTTGCCCGCGGTGTCGAGGACCGATCCCGGGCGGGCGGCATCCGGCCGGCGCCGCTCGACAAGGCCCGCGTAATCGTTGTCGGGGACGAAGCAGATCTCCTGAGAATCGGGCTTGTCGAAGACGGGCAGGCCGAACTCGCGGGCGAGTTCGCGCACCCGCGGCTTCTCCAGGCCGCCGATCGGCAGGAGCATGTGGGCCAGTTGTGCTCGGGGGACACCGAACAGGACGTAGGACTGATCCTTGGCATGGTCGATGCCTCGGAGCAGTCTGAAGCCGGTCGCCTCGTGGTCGCGCTTCTCGACGCGGGCGTAGTGCCCGCTGGCGACAAAGTCGGCATCGATCTGGCGGGCGTACTCGTGGAGCTTGCCGAACTTGAGCCAGTCGTTGCAGCGGACGCAGGGGTTGGGGGTGCGGCCGCTGGTGTACTCATCGACGAAGTAGTCGATGATGCGGCCGAAGTCCTTCTTGAAGTTGCAGACGTAGAAGGGGATCCCCAGTTCGGCGGCGACCATGCGGGCATCTGCGGCATCGTTGATGGAGCAGCAGCCCTGGTGGCCGATCTTGACGCGGGCCGGGTCGCAGGAGACGGCGGCGGAATCGAAGGCGGTGAGCTGGTCAAGCGTTTCACCGGGGGAGCCGAGCCGCATGAAGCAGCCCACGACCTCGTAGCCCTCGCGCAGCAGCAACGCCGCGGCGACCGAAGAGTCGACACCGCCCGACATCGCGACCAGGACCTTGCCTCTGCGGGGCATGGCGGAGTGTAGGGATTGGTTGCGGCCCGGTCGCGGGCACGGCGACGCGCGCGGGCTCTACAATGCCCGCTCACCTCCCGGAAAGGACCCCGCATGGCGTTGTTCTCCCGCAAGGCCTCGAAGCCTGCCAGTGTTTCACCCGCTCGACCCGTGGCGGTATCTCCGGGGGCGCCGGTTGGTGGCGGGCGCCGCGAGCCGCGGATCGTCGAGCTGGGGACCGAGTTCCTGGCGCGTGCTCGCGGGCACAAGTCCGGGATTCTGTCGGCGAAGTTCTACTCCGATGCGCTGATGGAATGGTCCATGAAGGACCCGGCGTTCAAGGTTCAGATGTTCCGCTTTGTCGATGCGTTCCCGGTGCTGCGGAACCCCGAATCGATCTACGAGCATCTGACTGACTACCTCGACCAGCCGGGGGTCACGGTGCCCGGGGCGATCTCGGCTGCGCTGAAGGTCGGCCGTGTGATGCAGGGGACGGCGGTCGCGACGATCTCATCGCAGATCAAGGGGATGGCGGGGAAGTTCATCGCCGGGACGGATGCGGCGTCGGCTCTGCCGCAGCTTCGCCGGCTGTGGGATGACGGGATCGCCTTCAGCGTGGACCTGCTGGGGGAGGCGTGCGTTTCGGATGCGGAGGCTTCGGCGTACCAGGCGAAGTACCTCGATCTCATCAACAACCTGCCCGGCGCGGTGGCATCGTGGAAGGGGGTCGATCGGCTGGAGCGGGATCACCTGGGGGCGATCCCGCGGGTGAATGTCTCGATCAAGATCTCATCGCTGAGCGCGCGGTGCGACCCGATCGATACCGAGGGGTCGATCCGCGAGTTGATGGCTCGGCTGGGGCCGATCCTGGAGGCGGCAAAGGCGAAGAATGTCTTCATCAACTTCGACATGGAGCAGTTCGCGCTCAAGGACCTGACGATCGAGCTGTTCCAGCGCTGCTGCGAGCGGTGGGATTTCCAGGCCGGGCTCGCGATGCAGGCGTACCTCAAGAGCGGCGATGACGATGCTCGCCGGGTCTGCGAATGGGCCCGGCGGACGGGGCGGGTGGTCAGTGTTCGCCTGGTGAAGGGGGCGTACTGGGACTACGAGACGATTCACGCCGAGCAGATGGGGTGGCCCTGCCCCGTGTGGGGCACGAAGCCCGAGACGGATGCATGCTTCGAGCGGATGACCGAGATCTTCCTGGGATCGTGCCCGCGCACGGCGGGCGAGGGGGGCGTGAAGCTGGCACTCGGGTCGCATAACGCGAGGTCGATCGCGGCGGCGCTTGAGACGCTGGAACGGCTGGGGCTGCCGCGAGAGGCGCTGGAACTGCAGATGCTGCACGGCATGGCCGACCAGTTGAAGTATGCCGCGAGCGATCTGGGCATGCGGATCCGCGAGTATGTCCCGGTCGGCGACATGATCCCGGGGATGGCGTACCTGGTCCGGCGGTTGCTCGAGAACACGAGCAATGAGTCGTGGCTCAAGGCATCCTTCCTGGACAACGCCGACCCCGGGAAGCTGCTCGCGAGCCCGCATGCCGACGCGTCGAGGCCCGATGGACGGGGCTACAAGCCCGATCTTGCCGCGATCGCGCCCGAGCGTCACGGGCTGACTCCGGCGGTGGATGGAGTCGGAGACAACCGCCCGTTCTTCAACGAGTCGTTCCGAGATTTCTCGAAGCGGGCGGTGCGCGAGGCTTTCGGTCGAGCGGTCGAGGCGACAACGGTGCCGCGCATCGCCAACGACAAGACCCCCGCGGACGGGGCCGAGGCGGTGCGGCGGGCCGCTGCGTACTTCCCGGCGTGGCGGGACACACCGGTCCGCGAGCGGGCGGCGGTGCTCACGAAGGCCGCGGCGATCATGCGGCAGCGCCGCGACAGCCTCTCCGGGGTGATGATCAAGGAAGCGGGCAAGACCTGGCGCGAGGCCGATGCGGATGTGTGCGAGGCGATCGACTTCTGTGAGTATTACGCGCGGCTCGCGGTGCCGCTGTTCGAGCCGCAGCGGATCGGGCGCTTCATCGGCGAACTGGATCAGCAGTTCCACCAGCCTCGGGGGGTGGCGGTGGTGATCTCGCCGTGGAACTTCCCGCTCGCGATCTGCTGCGGGATGACGGTGGCGGCGCTGGTGACGGGCAACACGGCGATCATCAAGCCAGCGGAGCAGACGCCGGGGATCGCATCGCTGCTCTTTGACCTCCTGATCGAGGCGGGGTGCCCGCGCGAGGCGGTGCATCTGGTGCCCGGCGTGGGCGAGACGACCGGGGCGGCGCTGGTGCGCGACCCGCGCGTGGCGCTGATCGCGTTCACGGGCAGCATGGATGTCGGCCTTGACATCCTGAACGCGAGCGCCACGCCGACGCCGTTTGGCGGGGGCGGGCGCGAGGCGGCATCGCGGCTGAGCTTCGTGAAGAAAGTCGTGTGCGAGATGGGGGGCAAGAACGCGGTCATCATCGATGAGTCGGCGGACCTGGATGAGGCCGTGCTCGCGGTGCGGCACTCGGCCTTCGGGTTCCAGGGGCAGAAGTGCAGCGCGTGCAGCCGGGTGATCGTTGTCGGGCCTAACCATGACCTGTTCGTGGATCGGCTGGTTCACGCGAGCGAGGCGCTGGTGGTGGGGGATCCGACGAGCCCGGGGACGGATATCGGCCCGGTGATCGATGCGGAGGCCAAGAAGAAGATCGAGCACTTCATCGGGCGTGGAACGGCGCAGTCGCGGCTGGTGCTGGGCATGCGGGTGCCGGACGGGCTCGAAGCGCGGACGGGCCGCGCTTTTGTGGGCCCGCACATTTTCTCCGAGGTGAAGCCCGACCACGACATCGCGCGGCAGGAGATCTTCGGCCCGGTGCTGGCGGTCATGCGGGCCTCGACGTTTGATGAAGCGCTGGCGATCGCCAACGATTCGCCCTACAAGCTGACGGGCGGAGTGTTCAGCCGCAAGCCCTCGCACCTGGACAAGGCTCGCCGCGAGTTCCGCGTGGGGAACCTGTACCTCAACCGCGGGAACACGGGCGCGCTGGTGGCTCGCCAGCCGTTCGGCGGGTTCGGCATGTCGGGCACCGGGTCGAAGGCGGGCGGGCGCGACTACCTGCTGCACTTTGTCGAGCCGCGAGCGGTGTGCGAGAACACGATGCGGCGCGGGTTCGCTCCTGAGCTGTGAGTTTCGGAGTGTTGCGCCGCTGGTTACCTGGTGATCCCCACCCTGTCCAGGACAAAGGCGGCGACATCGGCCCATTCCCTGAGCGCTTCGTACCTGTCAGAAGATCCGCCGTGGCCGGCATCCATGTTGGTTACGAGCAGGAGCGGATTGCTGTCGGTTTTGAGGGCTCGCATGCGAGCGACCCACTTCGCGGGCTCCCAGTAGCCGACGCGTGGGTCGTTCAGCCCTGCCCGGACCATCATGGAGGGGTAGGCCTTGGCCTCGACGTTGTCGTAGGGGGAGTAGGAGCGCATGTACGCGTAGTCGCCCGGGGTGCGGGGGTCGCCCCATTGCTCCCATTCGGTGACAGTGAGCGGGATGGTGGGGTCGAGCATCGTGTTCATCACATCGACGAAGGGGACGAAGGCGATGACGACGGCGAAAAGGTCTGGTCGCATGTTGGTGACCGCGCCCATGAGCAGTCCGCCAGCGCTGCCGCCGGTGATGGCGAGGCGGTCGCGTGCGACGTAGCCCTGCTGCTGCAGGTACTCGGCGCAGGCGATGAAATCGGTGAAGGTGTTCTTCTTGTTTCGGAGCCGTCCATCTTCGTACCAGGTGCGCCCGAGGTCGGCGCCGCCGCGGATATGTGCCGTGGCGCACACCATGCCGCGGTCGACGAAGGAGAAGATCGAGGAATCAAAGGCTGGATCGCTCGAGATTCCGTACGAGCCGTAGCCATCCAGGAGCCCCGCGGCGGAGCCGTTCCTGGCGAAATCGCGCGGTCGAACGATCGTGATCGGGACCAGCTTCCCATCGGGGGCGGGCGCGGACAGCCGCTCGACCATGTACTTCGACGCGTCGTAGTTCGGCACTTCGATCCGCTTGACGAGCGTGCGCTCGCGGGTGTTCATGTCGTAGTCGTACGTTGAGCGCGGCGTGATGGGCGATTCGTAGGTGAAGCGGAGGGCCGCGGACCGGTACTCTTCGTTGTTGCCCGGGCGGGTCGAGTAGGCGGCATCATCGAAGACGACGCTGTGGTCAGAAGAGTCCTCCAAGCGACGGACGCGGATGATCTGCAGGCCGTTCTCACGCTCGTACACCACCAGGTGCCTGGCGAACGCGTCGATACCCTCGATGGTCACGCCCTCGCGTCCGCCGATCAGCGTTCGCCAGTTCGCGGCGCGCGGGTCGGAGATGGGGGCCTCGGCGAGGCGGAAGTTGACGTGCTGATCGTTGGTCACGATGTAGAAGCGGTCGTTGCCGACATCGACCGAGTACTCGACCTTGTCGCGGCGCTCGCCGATGAGCTTGGGCCCGGCGGTCGGGTTGTCCGCGTCGATGGACCACCATTCGTTGCTGGCGTTGCTCTCGAGGGATATCAGGATGAACCGCCCCTGTCGGGCGCGCTCGACGTTCAGTCTGAACCGCTCGTCCTTCTCCTCGTAGACCAGGACGTCGGATGATGCTGGGGTGCCCAGCGTGTGGCGCCAGAGCTGGAATGGGCGGGTCGTGGCGTCGACCTTAGTGTAGAAGAAGGTCTGGTTGTCGTTGGCCCAGGCGCTCGCGTCGCTGGTGTTTTCGACGGCGTCGCTCAGCACCTTGCCGGTCGACAGATCCTTGAAGCGCATCGTGTATCGCTCGTTGCCGAGCTCATCGGTGCTGTAGGCGAGGATCCTGTGATCTTCGCTGATGTCGATGACCCCGATATCAAAGAAGTCCTTGCCGGCGCCCATCGCGTTGGCGTCGAGGTAAGGCTCTTCCTTGGCTTCGAGGGAGCCCTTCTTGCGGCAGTACACGCGGTAGGGCTTGTTCTTCTCGGTGCGGGAGTAGTACCAGTACTCGCCCTTGCGGTACGGGGCGGTTGTGTCGTCTTCCTTGATCCGGGAGAGCATCTCCTTGTAGAGGCGGTCTCGGAGCGGCTTGAGGTGGGCGGTCTGGCGCTCCGCGAACTCGTTCTCGGCGTTCAGGTAGGGGATGGTGCGCGGGTCTTCGCGGTTCTTGAGCCAGGCGTAGTCATCGACGAATCGCTCGCCATGAATGTCACGAACCACCGGATCTTTGGCCGCGACGGGCGGACGCAGCGACTGCGAGGCGGTGGGGGCCTTGGCAGAGGATGCGCAGCCGATCGGGCTCAGGATCGCGGCCGGGACGAGGCACAGGAGGAGGGCGAGCAAAGCCAGCGCTTGGTTTCGATTGACCACGAGTGGATCCCTTTCTGAGTTGAGTCGGATCAAGGGCAATCTACCCTCTCACGGGTCAGCGAGCGGAAGCGGGGAGCGGGTTGGCGTACGCTTTCACTTCGATGTCCTCGCTGGATGCTCCATTCGAACTGGTTGATCTCGGGCGCATGGCGTATGCGCCGGCTTTCGAAAGGCAGCGTGCGCTGCACGATGCCATCGTTGCCAGCCGCGAGGCCGGTGCGCCGCGCATCGGGACGCTCGTGCTGGTGGAGCATGATCCACCGGTGATCACGGTCAGTCGTCGGCCAGAGGCCCGGGGGCACCTGCTCGCGAGCGGTGAGCTCTTGGCTCGTCACGGGGTGGAGGTCGCGGAGACGGACCGGGGTGGCGACATCACGTACCACGGCCCGGGGCAGCTTGTCGCGTACCCGATCTTTGACCTCAACACGCTGGGACTGAACCTGCACGCGTACATGCGGATGCTCGAGCAGGCGGTGATCGATACATGCAGCGAGGTCGGGGTTCGCACGGTCCGGGATCCGGGAGCAACGGGCGTGTGGACGGTCGGGTCGACGGGCGAGGCGCAGGCGAAGATCGCCGCTCTTGGGGTTCGCGTGCGGCGGTGGGTCACGATGCATGGCCTGGCGTTGAACGTCAGCACGAATCTGGAGCACTTCGACTTCATCGTTCCCTGCGGCCTGGCGGGCCGCTCGGTGACGAGCCTGGAGCGTGAACTGAAGAGCACGGTGCAGATGGAGGCGGTCAAGGCAAGCCTGGTCGGGGCGCTCTCTCGGTTGACAAGCGACGCAGCGCGTGGTGTGCGCGATCGCGCCGCGGCGGGGTCGCAAGTCCGCTAATCGCGGGCCGTTGGCTCGCCGCAGTTGGCGGCGACATCGTTGTCCCGCTTGGAGGCTTGAGTCGGGGTTGTTTCCTGCGACTCCCCGGAGCCGGGCGGGCTGTCGGCGGAAGAGCATCGCTCTGTTCAAGATTGGGTGAGAAAGGTCTTGCGATTCCGCGATTGCGCGGTAGGTTGTGAGCGGGGATGAGTTGCGGCTCTGGGCCTCGTGGGTGTCTCGGAACATAATCCTCTGGAAACAGGAGAAGCCACCATGGGCGTCCTGGCTCTCGGTCCGACCACGGCTGTCGCGGACTTCGTGCTGGATCTTCCGATCCGCTCCCGCGTTTTCGAGACTCTGGGGATCGATTTCTGCTGCAACGGTCGCAAGCCGCTGCGGGAGGCTTGCCGGCAGCGCGGGCTTGATACGGGCATCGTGCTCGAGGCGCTGATGGATACGCGCGAGCTCCCTGATGCTTCGGAAGTCGATTGGTCGGGCGATCGGCTCGCTGACTTGATCGACCATATCGAGGGCACTCACCACGCCGTGCTGCGGGCCGAGATGCCTCGCATCCGTGGCATGCTCGAGCGGCTTTCGCTGCGTCACGGCGGGCAGAACCGGGATCTGGTGCGCGTCGAGTCGATCTTCGCCTCGTTCGCGGACATCATGGCTTTGCACGTGGAAAAAGAAGAGCGGGTCGTGTTCCCGCTCATCCGCGCCGTGGAGTCGTCTGGAGGTCGTCGCCCGCGCGGGGCCCCGCCGCTGTCGGTGGCGATCCACGTGATCGAGGCCGAGCACGACGAGGCCGCGGCATCGCTGGCCGAACTGCGGCGGCTGACCGATGGGTACGATCCGCCCGAGGAGTCGACCGTGCTGTGGCGGACCGCCTACGCCGCGCTCGCCGAACTCGAGCACGACCTGCACGCCCACTTCCACAAGGAAAACAACATTCTGTTCCCGCGGGCCCTGGGACTGGAGTGAGGGGAAAGGTGCAACCCCCGGCCGTTGGGCGCGTACTTGATAGGTACGCCGCGAGGCTCCGGGGCGTTCCCGACCTCTCGACGCAGAGGAATTCATCATGTTCACGAGTCGTCACGCCGCGCTCGCCCTGCTGGGGCTGCTGGTCGCTGCTTTGGTGGTTGCGCTGCTGCCGGGCGCTTCGCTCGCGCAGAGCGGGGCTCAGGCGAGCTTTCTGGGGTCGACCACCATCCGGGGGAATCTGACCGTCGAGGTTGCCCTGGACCCGCAGGCCGGCGCGGCATCGGCGCAGTGGGCGGGTCCGATCAAGAAGGTCGATGAAGTCACGTTGATGGATGAGTGGGCGATCCTGCGCAAGCGCGAGCCCGCGAGCACCGGGACGCTGATCGTGCCGCGCAGCAAGATCGTTTACATCAACATCGTTGAGTGATGGGCCCGCGGCGGGCGCTCGCGCTTCAGGCACCCGTGCGAGCCTGCGCCTCGCGGAGCATGTCCACCGCGCGGGTTCGCCATGTGTGGTCGCGCTCGATACGAGCGCGGGCGGCCGTCGAGATCGACTGGCGAGCATCGCCATCGTTCAAGATGCTTCGCAGCCGCTCGGCGGCTCTTGCGGGGCTGTTGAACGCGAGCATCTCCGCGCCATCATCGAACATGCCTGAGAGCCCGGCGCGATCGCGCACCAGCGGGACGCACCCGCTCGCGGCGATCTCCAGCACCTTGGGGTTCATGCCCACATCGTCCTGGTAGCGCATGACGTTCAGGCCGGCGTGGCATCGCGAGTAGCACAGGGCCAGTTCGTGGTAGCCGACGTTGCCTACGCTGGGCCCATCGACGGGCCAGCCGGAGCGCTTCCACGCGTCGGCACCAGCGCCGACGAGCAGGCAGTTGAAGCGGCGCGACAGGTAGGCCGATGTGAAGGCCCGCTGCCATGCATCCACCGCTCGGATGGCGGCCGTGACCCTTGCCCAAAGCGCGGGCGAGGTTGGAGCGTTCGTGAGGGCCGCGACGAGGGCGGCTGGAGCGTCGGACTTGCTGACCGCCGCATCGAACTTCTCGAGCATGGGTCGATCCGGGGCTTCGAGCTGCTCGGTGATCCAGGCTTCGACGAGTGCATCGGCACCGTCGCTGGCACCCGCCTCCCGCAACGTCGCGATCGCCGCGGCGCTCGCGGCCCAGGCCTGTTCCTGGCGGATGGCTCGAACATCCGGTTCGTCCTTGGCGAGTTCGGCGAGCATGAGGGGGGTTGGGGCGGGGTCGCCGGGCCCGCAGTTGATCGCGAGATCGAACTCGACGCTGACCCCCTCCCACCGGTGAAAGGTCGCTGCGTCCACGCCGTATGGGGAGGCAAAGGCGTGGCGGAAGTTGCAGATGCGGCGCATCTCATCGGCCGTGCCCGAGTTGTTCACGCAGTGGAGGTGGCGAGCGGGCGACGCTTCTTCCGAATCGGCAAAGAGTGACCTGTCGAGCGCCGGCAGGGCGCGGCCCTCGTAGGCCCAGAACGGCGCATCGAGCCACCAGTGCAGGGTTGTCACGCCCGCCGCTGCGAGATAGCTCACGCGCCGTTCCGGCCGGTTCTGGTCGCTGACCATGGGCAAAGCGAGCAGCGGGTCGAGCCAGAGGCACATGGCCATGTCGCACCGTTGGGCGCGGATGAGGTGGGCGATGTGCGAGGCGTACGAGGCGCGGAGCGAGAAGACCGCGCGATCGGCCTTGCCGCCCGCCGCGGCCAGGCGCTGCTGGTGCATGCCGATGAAGAGGGAGAGATCCTCATCGATGACCTCGTGGCCCGCCTCGCGGGCCCCGCGGATCAGGTCGGCGAACATGCAGCGGG
>JBIPMO010000079.1:0-11571 GCA_044369085.1 Phycisphaerales bacterium | reverse complement strand
CCGCCAGCGCCCCACACCCGAACCCCCGTGGCTCCAGCTTCCGATCCTCGAACCCCCCTCCATGCAGGGATCACCGCGCCCGGCCGACATTCTCCGATTCCCCCAATCCCGCCCTCCCGCTACCTTCATCGCGCTGCGCAGCCGGCCCCGCTCCCGTTGACCTCCCAAGGAACCGCATGTTCGGCCAAACCATCGCCATCGCCCGCAACACCTTCCTCGAGGCCGTCCGCCAGCCCATCTTCTTCATCATGATCCTCGTCGGCGGCCTCTTCCAGATCGTCAACACCCTCCTCTCCGCCTTCACCATGGGCTTCACCGAAGAAAAAGAAGTCTTCGGCGATGACAAGATGCTCTATGAGATGGGCCTGGCCACCGTCATGGTCTGCTGCGTCTTCCTCGCCGCCTTCATCGCCACCAGCGTCCTCTCCCGCGAGATCGAGAACAAGACCGCCCTCACCGTCATCAGCAAGCCCGTCGGCAGGCCGATCTTCATCCTGGGCAAATACTTTGGCGTCAGCGGCGCCATCCTGATCGCGGGCCTCATCCTCACCACCTTCTTCCTCTTCGCCCTCCGACACCGCGTCATGTCCACCGCCCGCGACACCCTCGACGGGCCCGTCGTCCTCTTCTCAACCCTCGCCGTCCTCCTCCCCATCGCGCTGGCCGTCTGGGGAAACTACTTCTACGGATGGGTCTTCTCCTCCACCGCCGTCTTCTGGATGCTCCCCGCCGTCCTCATCGCCTACGCCATCACCCTCACCATCAGCAAAGAGTGGGCCTTCCAGAGCATCACCACCGACCTCAAGACCCAGGTCCTCCTCACCGCCGCCTGCTCGATGATCGCCATCCTGGTCCTGACCGCCGTCGCAGTCACCGCATCAACCCGACTCGGCCAGGTCATGACCATCGTCGTCTGTGCGGGCGTCTTCATCCTCGGCCTCCTCTCCAACCACCTCCTGGGCCGCCACGCCTTCCAGAACGAGCACCTCGGAATCGTCCGCACCGTCACCATCGAAGAGGGCGTCACCCTCGCCAAAGCCGGCGACCGCGCCACCATCAACCTCAAGGCCACCCCGCGCATCACCCTCACCCCGGGCATGCCCATCTACTACGCCATCGACCCCTCGGGCATCAGCATGGAAGTCCCCCGCCAGCAGCCCTTCGAGGGCAACCCCGCCGAATCCGAAGACCTCCGCTCGGGCAAGTTCCCCCCCGCCCTGGTCATCCGCGACCTCGGCGCTGACAACGCCATCACTCTCGTCAACGTCAGCGGGCTGCCCGTCCGCCGCCCACCCGCCATCAACGACTACATCTTCGCCAAGCCCACGGCCATCTACCCCCCCGCCTTCGCCGCCTGGGCCGTGGTCCCCAACCTCCAGGCCTTCTGGCTCGTCGACGCCGTGACCCAGGGCCACAAGATCCCACCGCGGTACATCGCCCTCATCAGCGCCTACGGCGCAGCCCAGATCACCGCCTGCCTGGCCCTGGCCATCATGCTCTTCCAGCGCCGCGATGTCGGCTGAGCAGCACGAGCGCTCTCAACACCCCTGCCCACCAAGCAAGTTGCCATGTGGCCATGTGGCCATCTGCCATTTGGTGATTTGAAAATTTGCCATTTGGCAATTTTCCCCCCCCTCACACCACCGCCTGCTTCCCGCGATCAATCTCCGATGCATCGCGCTTCAGCACGCCGAACCACACCCCGCAGAACACGGGCCAGGCGAACCCCATCAGGATCGCCACCACCATGATCACGTTGCTGACCATGCCGTTGGCCTTCTGACTCTCCGCAAACTTCGACCCGGGGTTCTGGTTGCACCAGTCCGTGATCGCCTGCTGCTGCTGCACCCCCAGCCACACGCTCACCCCAGCGAGCAGCATCCCGATTATCGCGTAAGCGATGTGCAGCTGCCACGCGATGCGCTTGCGCATGATGAGCATGCTGCCCGCAACGATCAGGAACACCGACACCACACCGCTGAAGCCCCAGATCACAAACGACGACATCGGAGGGCTCGCGATCGCGTCGGGAAACCCATCAGGAAACTGCTGCGCAATCCCCTCCGGGAACATCGCGGGCATCATCGCCCCGAGCACCCCGCACCCCAGGCACCCAAGACCGATCACCCCCCACACCGCGCTGATCCACCCCACCACCTTGGGCCACCCCGGAGGCTCGGCCAGCACGCTCGAGTCATAGAGCGCGGGCTCAACGAGCGGCTGCGAGGAAGCGGGCACGGAATCTTGGCGCGCAGAGTCAGTCATGGCAGGGCGGCTCCTTCGCTCGATCATTCTGGAACACACCCCCGGCGTTTCACGCGAGCAACATCGCCATCGCTCAGGC
Organism: Phycisphaerales bacterium; assembly: GCA_044369085.1. Taxonomy (GTDB): domain Bacteria; phylum Planctomycetota; class Phycisphaerae; order Phycisphaerales; family UBA1924; genus JAEUIV01. The sequence continues at coordinate 9,227 of JBIPMO010000079.1, read as the reverse complement.
GACACTCTACCGATCCACACCCACCCAGATGCACCCACCCAGATGCAACGACTCAAGATCCCGCCGGATCCGATCCGCCCGCATCGCCACCCACTTCCCCCGCCGCATCGCCACCCGCATCCGCCACATCACCCCCAGCCCCCGCCTCACCCTCGGGCCCGATCGGTCGAGCCTTCGTCGCCCGATACGTCACCCGCGACCGCATGTACTCCTCGGGCGACACATTCAAATCAGGCTCCACCCCGCTCTGATGCTGCTTGTGCAGGTGCTTCAAAAACGGCACGCACCACTGACACCCCGTCCCCGCCCCCAGGCAATCACTGATCAGCGAAGCAACGGGCGGACCCTCCCGCTGCAGATACCCGCGGACCTTCCGCAAGGAAACGTGAAAGCACAGACACACTTCATCATCAGGGTTCACGCCCAAATGGTAGGGACAAGGCGTGCGAGATGTTCGGGGCTCGGGTCTAGGGTCTGCCGATTAGCAACTGCCGACTGCCGACTGGCGTCTTGGGTTTCAGATTCGGGGTCGGGCTCGGCATCTGGGTTTGAGGGTTTGAGGGTTTGAGATCTCAAATCTGAGATTTCAGATGTGAGATTTCAGATCTCATCCGGTCGAGGCCGCCCCAAGCAACTCCCCGATCTTTTGTGCCGCATTCGCCGCCGACGAGCCAACCCCAAGAATCTCCAGTTCCGCCACATGCCTGGTGGTCTGAAAGAACATCTGCGTGTCCGCAATCAGCTCCGAGATCGCGAGCGAACCCACATCACAGCACCGGTACTTGTCCACGACGCTTTCCCGCATCGCCATCCCAAGAATGTACAGATCGTTCCAGTTCGCCCCGCACCGCATCAGTTGACCGATGCTCATCCGATCATAAACAAACGAAAACCATGAAGAAGAATAGCAACTGCATATTTCATCTTTGGCAGTTGATGGAACATGAAACTTAGGAGAATCATGCCGACCGCACACCGCCGCGATGCACGGCAGCAGCTCGCCCTCAAGATAGGCACCCTCCACCCAAAGGACGAGCCGGTGATCACTTGAAACCGAGCGGGAAAGTATGTCAACAATGGCATCCATCTGCCCCAGAATCAGCGAGTCTTCAGCGAAATGGCCGCCATCGCGATGCACATCGGAGACCTCCCAAAGCTGCAATCGATCCTTGAACTCGCTCGGCAGCGCACCGATGGACCATTGGGGTGAAGCTCGGAAAAAATACTCTGGTGTTCCCTTCAGAACGATCGCCATCGCATGATCCTAGATTCGAGCCGCCCAGCGGGCGAACCCCACCTGATGCACACCGAGCAGCCCTGGATCGATTCAGCACCGCAATTCCTTGCCAGCCCGCACCCGTGACCCGCCACCCTGCGAACATTCCCCCATGATCGGCGCAGCCGCGAGCGTGGGCGAATCGGGCACAACCAGTTCCCTCCAAGCCGCACCACCTCCCCCCCACCCCGCCAAACTCGAACCCCCCCCACCCCCACCCGCCAAACCCGAGGGCGATGTCCTCACCGACTACCTGTCCGCCCGCCCCACCGCCTGCCCCGAGTGCCAGTTCCTCCTCACCGCCGCCACGCAGGCCCGCTGCCCCGAGTGCGGCACGCGACTCAAACTCGTCCTCAAAGTCCGCACCACCGCCCGCGAAGCCGTCAACGCCCGCATCTGGCTCATGGGCCTCATCGGGCCGTGCACCGCCTTGGGAGTCTTCCTCCTCGAAGTCGCCCGCCTCACCCTCGGCCGCTTCATGGGAGTCCCCTTCGCCCAGACCGGCAACTGGTGGAACATCGTCGAGCGGCTCCTCCTCTGCGGCGGCGCCCTCCTCCTGCTCACCCTCTGGGTCAGCACCAAAGACTTCACCACCCGCCTCCACCCCCTGGTCAGCGCCGTCCTCGCCCAGTCCATCTGGACCCTCACCGTCGGGCTGATGGCGATCAATGAGTACTTCCTGATATAGACGCAGGCATCGGGCAACGGGATGGCGCAGCGTCAGCGGGCGGGACAGACGTGCCAACGGACGTGTGAACGATGAGCGAAGAAGTCTCACGAGAGCAGACCGGAACGGCCGCCGCCGAGCAGCAGAACCGCGACCTCCTCCGTCGCTACCTGGCTTCGAACGATGCGCACTGCCCGAGGTGCATCTTCAACCTGCGCGGCAACACAAACGGGCGATGCCCGGAGTGTGGCGAACCCATCCTGATCGGCGTGCGTTCTTCAAGCCGAGCCGTGTCGCAGCTCTGGCTGAGCGGCTATCTCGGGCTCGGGACAGGGCTTGGTATGCCTTGCTCCCTTCTCGGCTACTACTGCTTTAGTCACGTGCGTGGGGGCCTTGTCATTTATCGCCCCCCGCTGGACAACATGTTGGTCGCGCTGCTCGCTGTCGCCTCGGTCGCATTCCTGCTCTACCTTTGGTGGAAGCACCGCGACAGCATCGATCGTCAGAGCCTCATCGCTCGTACGTGGCTCGCCGCGGCATGCTGGGGCATCAGTGTCTTGAGTACGATCGTGATCATTGCGTACGTCGGTTAGCGCCGGGTGGCGTGGCCAAGAGATGAACCCTTCAAGGATGCCATGGCCAAGCCTTCCGAGGCTCGGCTAAGCCGGGCACGGCGAACTACCTTGAGCACAGCGCCAACACCGCAGAGCCAAGCGAAGTCGCTTGGACATGCCACCCACCACCCGCCGGGACGTGAAGGTCGCAGGCTCAAATCCTGCCAACCCGCTCAAACTACGAACGCCCGCAAGCCAAAGCTCGCGAGCGTTTGTGTTTGTTCTGCCGCACGCAAGAGCACCTTTGCGGTCAGCTTTGGATGTGCGCTTGCGTGCCGCTCAACTGCCCCTTGACCAACTCCACTCGGGCTCTGCGCAGCCTGTGAATGATCTGCTCCGCGCTGAGTTACGGCCCTGCCATCGAATATGCCCTTGGTCCAGCCACGGCGAACCGTACCGGAAGCTGGACCGGGCTGACGGGGCATGTCAGCGCGGCTTCGTGACTTCCCACGGCCCGTCCTTGCCAACGCTGATGATGGTCTCACCGTCGCAGCGGAACAGCCCCTGCCACCCCCCGAGCCAGAGTCGCCCCTTTCGATCCTGGTACGTGCACTGAATAGCGTTTGTGGTCAGGCCCTGCGCTTCCCCGAAGTTCGTGAAGGTCTTGCCGTCGTAGCGGTACACACCCGAGTTCTCGATCGGGAACCAGATGTTGCCGGCTCGATCTTCGTAGAGATCCCACGCTTCCGTGCCGTTTACGCCGTCCTTCGCGGTGATGTGCGTGAACTCCTCGCCGACGCGATAACAGATGCCGTTGTGGTGGGTCGCGAACCAGATCCGGCCCTGACGGTCTTCGAGTATGTCGTTCACCGAGTTGTTGCAGAGGCCGTCCGCCTCCGAGATGTTCGTGCATGACTTGCCGTCGTGCACGAACGCTCCGCCGGGCGTGCCGAACCACATACGGCCCCCCTTGTCCTGCATGATGCAGTGCACGATACGCTCGCTCGTCACGCCTCGGTACGGATCCGGTTCAACCGCGGGCAGAGGGAACGCGGCAAACGTCTTCCCATCGAACCGACTCACACCGCCGAACGTGCCGATCCAAAGCAGCCCATCGCGGTCGATGATGACGCTCCAGATATCGTCGTGCGCGAGCCCCTGCTCGGTCGTGTACGTCGTGAACTTGACGCCGTCATACTTGATCAATCCGCGGTCCGTGCCGAACCAGATGGCGTCGTGCTCGTCCTGAACGATGCCACGCACCGCGAGGCCGGGGAAGCCTTCCTTCTCGCAGAAGAACTCAACTGCTTTGCCGTTGTAGCGGGCGACGCCGTCGCCGTTGGTCCCAAACCAGAGACGGCCGCTGCGGTCTTCGAAGATGCGTCGAATGAAGGGACTGAGCGGCGTCTTCGCCGCGGTCGTCGAAGGACTCTTCGTCGTTGGCGACGCGGATTGCGGAGGGGCCGTCGACTCGGCGCGCTGCACGGCGCAACCGGACAGACACCCGCCGAGCAGCATCATGAACAGGGTGAGTTTGTTAGCGATCATGGGGCATCCTATGTCCCGCCGCGCCGCCAGACGGGCGGGGGCCAGCGCGCGGGTGAGCCGTTCTGCCCGCGCGGGCCGTCGCCGCGACGAGGTGCGCGAGGGCGTGGCGCACGCACACTACTTCATGGCTTCAGATTGGACATGATCGAAGATCAAGGTGCGATCCTTGCCTTCGGTGCTCCACGCTCGGAAGCGCACGCCGCCGGGCGGCTCAAAGTCGATCCGAGCTTCGATCGCAGAGACGCTGCTCGACCGGTGCGCCCGGAGGTCGATACGGAGCCAGCGTCCGTTGTCTCCGGGCGTGATATCGCCCTCGTAGACAATCCCCTCCCCGTCGTTGCTGTTCGCGAGCGCGAGGCAGCGCAGCACCCGCGCGCCGGTGTGGTGGTAGAGGTACAGGTCCATCGCGTGCGAAGGCGTGCCGTCGGGGTCGAGCGTCTGCACGCGGCCGTAGATCGCATCGACATACGGCACATACTCGAAGGTGGTGCGCGTGCGCAGCGTGTCGGCGAGCGGTCGGGCGCCGACCTCGGGCGCGGCCTTGCCCTCCCAGGTGTGGCCCAGGAGCCGCTCGATGGGCCTGATGAACTCGGAGGGCTTGGCCGCGGTCGCCAGGGTGCGATCCGCAGCACGCTCGTCGACACTCGCCACCGCGACGCGATGTCGATCCCACTCGTTCATAACCTCGTAGCCGTGCGGACCATTCTCCAGCATCTGATCGTGGAACGTGTCCGGACCATCAAACGTCCAGCGAAGACCCATCTTGCGCGTCTCGCTGACTTGATGGAGGTCAAACACTCCCTCGGCCTTGCTTCCATCGAACGTGATCGTTCCCCCGCCCACACCGCGGCGCACCGAGCACACCCCGAGTGTTCGCATCTCCTTGCGGCCCGGATGCCAGTAGTACGCCGTCATCGTTCCCCAGGGCTCGCCGCTTGGCAGAATGCCATGACTCATCGATCGGATCGAGTTCCGCCCCGGTCCCCAGTGCCAGGTGTCATAGGTGTCCGTGCCCGCCATCGCGGTCATCTTCCAGCGGCCGCCGATGAAGCCAGAGAACGGCTCCATCCGGACCGAGGTCTTCGCGACTGGCTGCACTTGCGCGGGCACAATCACCGGCTCATTGTCCGGCGGGCTCGAACATCCAGCAATCAGCACGAAGGGAAACAAGGCGTACCACGAAAGATTGCGATACATGGCTGTTGTACCTCTTTGCCCACTCGACAGTTCGTCCTTGAACAAGATACTCCAAGGCGTCGGTCATGTGGGGCACACGCGGCCAGCGCAGAGGCCGTCTGTCGATCAAGCGGCAACCGTGGCCGACGCCGTGTCGGCGGGTGGCGTGTCCAAGGGATGAACCATCCAAGCGGGCTGCCAAGCCTCCCGAGGCTATGTCGGGCACGGCAGTCTCACGCCAGCACAGCGCAGACACCGCAGAGCCAAGCAAAGACGCTCGGCCATGCCGCCCGTCGCACACGGAGCACGCACAACACCCGGCCTGACGACCGCCGCTCATCAGAGCGAACGACGGTGTCGGTAGACTCTGCGCCAAGTTCCTCAAAGAAAGCACCCCGGGAGATTCCATCGTGCCGAAGTTCGATCTGTTCAACGTCCCCGTCGAGCTTCGAGACATTCTCGACGCATGCCCGGGCTACACCGTTGCAACGACCGTGGATCAGTTGATCACCCTCGCCACCCGCGACGCCGACGCGACGGGATGGCAGGAGATCGCGTTCGAGGTCCCGGGCAAGGGCCGCGTCGTCGAAGCGCGTGCGTGCAAGGTCACCAACGGGATCGCCGCCAACTACCTCGACCCCTACATGCGCCGACGCGACCCGGACTGCATGGTCATCGGCGACACCAAGCCCACCAACAAGCCGACCTTTCGCGATCGCTACAAAGCCGATTTCGCCGACCTGCGCAGCCAGACTTTCGAGTGGCTCAAGACACAGAAACTCGCGATGTTCCCCTTCGTGGCCGGGGGGTTTGAGAAGGGCATCGACGCGGTCGTAGTCGCCCCCGAAAACTGCGGCTTCTTCGCCCTCGGCCTCGCGCTGCTGCAGGGAATCCGCGACCACACCAAGCTCGGCCGCGACTTCAACCCTCGGGCCGTCATCTACGTCGCCCCGCCCTTCCGCCACACCCATTTCGACGGCAAGCAGATCGTCGTTCACAACCGCTTGGACAACCTCCACGAGCTTTACAGCTACAACCTCTACCCGGGCCCCAGCGCCAAGAAGGGCATCTACGGCGTGCTCCTCACGGCGGGCGAGAAGGAACAGTGGGTCACCGCACACTGCTCCACCGTCCGAGTCGTCACCCCCTACGGCAACCGCATCACCATCATGCACGAGGGTGCCTCCGGCGGCGGCAAGTCCGAGATGCTCGAACACCCCCACCGCGAACGCGATGGACGATTGCTCCTGGGCACCCACGTCGTCAGCAGCGATCACCGCTACATCACCCTCCCGCGAACCTGTGACCTGCAGCCGGTCACCGACGACATGGCGCTCTGCCACCCGAGCTTCCAGAAGGGCGATGGACGACTGCAACTGCGCGATGCCGAAGACGCGTGGTTCGTCCGCGTCAATCACATCGAGCACTACGGCGTCGACCCGCACCTGGAAGAAGTCACGATTCACCCCAAGGAGCCACTGCTCTTCCTGAACATCAAGTCCGCCCCCGGAGCCACGGCTCTGATCTGGGAGCACATCGAAGACGCCCCCGGCAAGCCATGCCCGAACCCGCGCGTCGTCATCCCGCGCAACAACATCCCCAACATTGTGCACGGCGCTGTCAGCGTCGACATCCGAAGCTTCGGCGTCCGCACCCCGCCTTGCACCAAGGAGTCGCCCACCTACGGCATCATCGGGATGTTCCACGTCCTCCCGCCGGCGCTGGCCTGGATCTGGCGGCTGGTCGCGCCGCGCGGGCACGCCAACCCGTCCATCGTCGCCTCGGAAGGCATGTCCAGCGAAGGCGTGGGAAGCTACTGGCCGTTCGCGACAGGCAGACGCGTCGATCAGGCCAACCTCATCCTCCGCCAGATCATCGATACCCCGCGCGTGCGCTACATCCTCTGCCCGAACCAGCACGTGGGCAGTTGGAAGGTCGGCTTCATGCCGCAATGGCTCGCACGAGAGTACCTGTCGCGCCGAGGAGGAGCCAGGCTCGGCCAGACAGACCTCACCCCCGCACGATGCCCGCTGCTGGGCTTCGCGCTCCAGCAACTCATCATCGAAGGCCAGCGCATACCGCTCTCGATGCTGCAGGTCGACAAGTCGCTCACCGTCGGCGAAGAAGCCTACGACACCGGAGCCGCCGAACTCGAGGCCTTCTTCCGCCAGCAACTCAGCAAGTTCACCGTCCCGGACCTCGACCCGCTCGGCAGAAAGATCATCGACTGCACCCTCAGCAAGGGCACCATGGCGGACTACGAATCGCTCATCCCAGGAGAGCCCGTCGTCGCTGCCATCGATGACTGATCACGAGGCCGCTTCCGCCAGGTTCTTTGCGATCACTCGGCTTCTCACGACCCGACTGAGTCTGACACACCCTCGTTCAGCCCGGCGGGCAGCGTATCCAAGGGATAAACCATCCAACTGTGCGGCCAAGCCTTCCGAGGCTTGGCTACCTCCCAATCAGAAAATCATGAACACCCTCACCGCCCGCCGCCCGCCCCCGCGGGCGCCCCCGCCGGCACCATCGCCCCCAGGAGGCTCGTGATCAACTTCCGCGTGATGTTGTGCGGCTGCGGGGCATCGAAGTTCGTCGTGGTCACCACGACCACCGCATTCAGATCCGGGAACATCTGAACCGCATTGCCGCCGCTCCCCATCATGCCCGCCGAACTGATGGTGCCCGCGGGCATCGGCCACTTCATCAGCCACCACAGGTACCCGTAGTCGATGCCCTCCTGCATCTGCGACTTGGGTGAAAGCGAGCGCTCGAACCACTCAGCGGGGATCACGCGGGCCCCGCGCCACTCGCCCCGGTCCAGAGCGAGCTGCCCCAGCTTCGCCAGATCCCTTGAACGCAGCGAGAGCCCACCGCCCGGCATGGGCATGCCCGTCGGCGTGCGCTGCCATTGCGCAGCGCTGATCCCCAGCGGCGCAAACAGATATTCCTTCGCGTACTCATCGAGCGGGCGGCCCGTCGCATCCTGCAGAGCCGCCCCGAGCGCGACCACCCCCGCCGTGCAATAAGAGAACGCCCGCCCGTACGGAGCATCCTCAGGTTTCTGCTGCCACGCGGGGAAGCCCTTGACAGGCAGGTCGAAGTAGAAGCCGGGCCAGTCCTCGATCAGGTACATCCGCTCTTCGTTCCCACGTGAGAACTGATTGAAGTCATCGCACTCCACACACGAGCTCATCGTCAGCACATCCTCGACCGTGATCCGATCCTTGCGCGGATCAGCGTGCTCAAACCGAGGCGGCTGCCTGAAAAGCGACAGCAGCGGCGCCTCAACGCCCTTCACCTCGCCCCGCGCCACCGCGATGCCGGCCAGCAGGCTCGTGATCGTCTTCGTGCACGAACGCGTGTTGCGCAGCGCCTCGGCCCCCAGTTCGTCGTAATACGCCTCGAACACCAGCCGCCCCTCGCGCACCACCACCACGCTCGTGATCTGCCGGTAATCCCCCTTCTTGATCGCCGCATCCACCACGGCCATCGCCGCCTGATCGATCAAACCAGACCCCGCCGCCGCAGCTTCCCACCCATCGCCACCCGCGGGCGAAGCCGGAGCATCCGCCGCAAGCAGCGGCCCGGCGATGAGGGAAGCACATATCGCGGCAAGGGCGTATCGCTGCATGGCGGTCTCCGAAGTTGTTTGGTTGACGTGCCCGGCCTTGCTGGGATTCCCCAGCGTTCGATTTCATCACAGCCTGCCCGCCACCCCCCGCTATCCTCCCCCCATGCCCACCCTCACCTACCACACCGCGGGCGAGTCCCACGGGCCCGCCCTCATCATCCTCATCCAGGGCATGCCCGCGGGCGTCCCCTTCGATACCGCCCTCATCAACAGCGAACTCGCCCGCCGCCAGGGCGGCTACGGCCGCGGCGCTCGCCAGAAAATCGAGACCGATGCCGTCGAGGTCCTCTCGGGCGTGCGCCTGGGCAAAACCATCGCCGCCCCCATCGCTCTGCGCATCCCCAACAAAGACTCCCGCCTCGATGACCTCGA
>JBIPMO010000310.1:0-3563 GCA_044369085.1 Phycisphaerales bacterium | reverse complement strand
AACGCGGGGCACGTGGTTGATGGATGTCTCGTTCGTGGTGTTCCTCGGGCAGGCGATGCGCACGCTGACCGACACCGGGACGCTGGCGGCGACGGCGGTTGCGCCCGGGCAGACGCTGACGACGCGGCTGCCCGGCGGCATCGGCGAGGCGACCCTGCGCCTGCCCGGCGATGAGCGCGTGAACCTGATCGCGGCAGCGGATGGGACGGTGTCGTACGGGCCCGTGCGCCGCGCCGGGCTGTACACCGTCTCGTGGAACGGCGACCCCGGGCCATCGGATCCGGTGGTGGGCAAGACGCCGACGCGTTTCATCCCGGTGAACATGCTCGATGCTCGCGAATCGGCGGTGCGCAGCATGGCCACGCTGGGCCTCGCGAGCGGGGATGTGCAGGCGGTGAACACCGCGGGGTCGCGGGGCGGATCGATGCTGCGGCTCTGGCCTTGGCTGCTGCTCGCGGTGTGCGGGCTGCTGCTGGTGGAGTGGTTGGTGTATCACCGGAGGGTGCAGTTGTGAGCGCTGCGCTGACCTGCTTGATCATGTGCTTGAGCATCTGCGCCGCGCCGGCGAGCGGCGCAGCAGAGCCCGCCCCCCCGGCCGCCCCTGCGCCGCCCGCGGTTCCGCCGCAGGCGCCCTCGCGGCCAGACTTTGCCCCGATCGCGACCTCCCCCGAGCCCACGCTGTTCGCGGATATCGGCTGGGGCTCGGCGAGCATCGCCATCATCGGGCGCTGGAACCCGGTGCGCATCACGCTGCAGGGCGGCACACAGGCGATGAGCGGGACCGCGGTGGTCGAGGTGAAGCTGAACGATGGTGTCTACTACCGCGGCGTGCTGCCCGTCGTCGTGACGCCCAACGCCACAGTGGCCTACGACATGGCGGCGGTGTTCCCCATCGATGCGATGGGCGGCGGGCCGGGGGTGAGCGTCGTCGTATCGCTCGTCAGCGAGTCCGGGCGGACGATCAAGCGGCTGGAGTACGTGGCAGCGCCCGATGGGACGCAGCTGCGCATGCCGCGGCTGGTGCCGGGCGGGACGCCGCTGATCGTGGTCGCGGGTGATTCGACGCTCGGGGGGTGGATCGATGCTCGCGCTCCCAAGCTCGCGACGAGCATGGAGGAGATGCCCGGGCGCTGGAACTGGTCCCAGGTCGGGCCCGTCCCAGACCTCGTGGTCGATCCGTGGCCTTCGTTCACAGCAGCGCGGACAACCCACAAAGCGCTGCCGACGTTGATGGCGTCGTACCTGGACATCGCGGCTCTGGTGCTGATGGGCGAGGCCATCGATTCGACCAGCGAGCGGGCGTGCGATGCGATCAACGAGTGGGTGAAGTACGGCGGGCGGCTGGTGCTGATCCCGGATCGGCCGGGGCGAGATCTCGGTCGCTGGCTGCCCGCGGAAGTGGTGGAGGTGCGGTGGGAGGGTGATGGAGAATCATCGCGTGTGGCGGTGCTCGCGGGCGAGGAAGCGCTGCAGCACGACTGGGCGCGTATCACATCGGCGGGCGAGACTGGTGTATCGATCGTGCACGGGCGCATCGGGCTCGGATGGGCCGCGGTGGCATCGCGCGATCCGGGGCGCGGGCTCGTGAGTGATGATGCATCGGGGGATGAAGCCAAAGCCCAGCTCGCGCCGGCGGCGTGGGGGGATGTGCTGGAGTCGGTGGTGGGGGATCATGTCGAAAAGATCCAGTACTTCGCCTCGATCGGGATGCGCGCGGCCGAAAACTGGGAGCAGGACTTCTACCGTCAATCAACGTCGCTGGACGTCTTGGCGCAGAACTTCCGCAGCGCGACGCTGTTCCCGTTCTGGATCTTTGCCGCGTTCGTTTCAGGGATCGCCGTATTGCTGGGCCCGGTTGACCGGTTTCTGCTGCGGAGGCTTCGGCTTTCGCGGTTCGCGTGGCTGACCGCGATGGGATGGCTGATGGTGTTCGGGGCCGTGGCGTACGTGCTCCCGAATCTGACGCGCGCGCAATCGCAGCAATCGGCGGAGCGGACGGACCGCTTCATTTTCCCGACCGAAGGGCTGGCGTGGGACCTTGTTGCATCGGCGTTCATGACTTCATCGGGGACGCGGCTCAACATCGAGTCGGCGGAGCCATCGCTGTGGCGCCCGTTGCAAGCGGATGCGTTCTCCGGTCGGGTTCCATCCGGCGAGCCCCTGACGGTGGCGCAGTTCGGGGACTGGAATCCACGTGAGGTCGGGGTACCGGTCTGGTCGTTCCGCGGGTTCGAGCGGCAGGGGCCGGCGGCAGCGGCGGCGATCGATGGATGGGTTGACCCGCCGCTCGTCGAGGGAGATGGTTGGCGCATCGCGCTGCGCGGAGTTGATCCGGAATCAGTTTCTCAGGGCTGGCTCGAAGTTGGAGATGTCATTGCGCCGTTGCTGCCGCGGTTCACTTCTCAGAACGATGGTCACGCCCAGTGGGTGACCGGACTCAATGACGAGATGATCGAACAGATGGGTGGTGCTGACTGGAGAGTCGCGGTGTCTCGATGGCGCAATCATGATTGGGATGCGCGGACATCGAACCAAGTGCTGTGCGCCAGGAGGCTGACTCAGAGCGGACGCTGGGCGACGGTGCGTCTGTCGGTGAACGCGAAGTCCGGGGCCCATCCGTTCTCGCCGTGGCGAGCGAACGGGCCCGACAGAATCACCCTCCTTCTTCCCGTCCGCGTCGAGCCGTGGGCACCAACGGGCCCGGATAAGCCATCTGAACAGGAGCCCACGCCATGATCGAGATGGACTCGGTGACCGTTCGCTTCGGCCCGCTCACGGCTTTGGACAACCTCACGCTCCGGCTCGCGCCGGGCGAGGCGTTTGGGTTCATCGGGCCCAACGGCGCGGGGAAGTCCACGACCATGAAGGTCCTGTGCGGGCTGCTGCGCCCCGATCAGGGCAAGGCGAGCGTTGATGGGCTTGATGTCGTGGCTCGCGGGGCCGACATCCGCCGCATCGTGGGGTACATGCCCGACTTTCTGGGTGTGTACGACGACCTGACGGTGGATGAGTACCTGCAGTTCTTCGCGGCGGCGTACGCGATCCCGCGCGGGCGGCGGCGCGGCTTGATCGATGGCGTGCTCGAACTGACCGACCTGACCGACAAGCGCGATGCCATGGTCGATTCGCTCTCGCGGGGCATGCAGCAGCGGCTCGGCGTGGCCCGCGTGCTGGTGCACGACCCCAAAGTCCTGCTGCTCGATGAGCCCGCGAGCGGGCTGGACCCCCGGGCTCGCATCGAGATGCGCGAGCTGCTCACCGAGCTCCGCACCATGGGCAAGACGATCATCGTGTCCTCGCACATCCTGCAGGAACTCCACGAGATGTGCACGAGCGTGGGGATCATCGAGCGCGGCCGGCTGCTCTTCGCGGGAACGCTGGAAGAGGCGTTCACGAAGTCGGGGGTGGGCGAGCGGATCCGCGTGACGCTGGAATCGGAAGTCGACGGGGCGGATGCCTCGCTCGGCGGCGATTCGCGTGTCTCGGCGGTGAAGCGCGAGAACGGGTCGCTGGTGGTCGACCTGATGCCCGGGCGGCACGGGCACCATTTCATCATCGAGCGG